>NZ_ALVC01000069.1:0-19166 GCF_000293195.2 Sphingomonas sp. LH128 | reverse complement strand
CGATCATCACCCCGCCGCAGAAGATCGTGAAGGCCAATCTCTCGAGCATCGTCGGCGACTATGTGCAGGCGCAGGCGCGCAGCGCCAGCCCTCCCCAGGAGGTCGAAGCCGAGATGCGCAAGTTCATGACTTCGCTCGATGGCGAGCTGCAGCGCCGCAGCGCTTCGGGACAGGTGATCCTTGTCGGCGAGGCGGTGCTCTCCAAGGGCGTCGAGGACATCACGCCGGATGTGATGAAGGCGGTCTATGCCTCTGGCGTGAAGCGGCCGACGCCCGCCTCTGCAGAACAGTTGATGCAGAGCGGTAGTGACGGTCCGATCCCGCAGGTGCCGATCAATCCGCCCGCGCCTCAGGCTGCTGCGGGAGCAAGCGCGTTCGGGCCGATGCCGGAACAGGCGCCCGCAGCTGCGGCGCCGATGGCTGATCCCGCGAGCTTTGGAGGGTCTTATGGCGCAGGCGGTCAGTGAGCCCCTCCCGGTCGAGGCAAAGCCGCGCCGCTGGCGGCCCAACATGCGGCTATGGGGACCGATCGGTCTCCTGATCGCGGGCAGCGCCGTCTATTCCGCAATCAGCGACTGGCGCGATAGCCACGGTCTTCTCATCAACACTTCGGAATCGCTGCCCAATTGGGCCTTCGTGATCCACAAGACCGCCAAGCCGGAGCGCGGCCAGTACGTTTTCTTCGTGCCGCCCGCTCATCCGCTGGTCGTGCGCCACTTCGGCGCGAAGAAGCAGATGTTCGGCAAGATCGTCTACGGCATGCCGGGAGACATCGTCAGCCATCGCGGCGCCGAAGTGCTGGTGAACGGCAAGGTCGTGGCGCGCATGAAGCCGCGCACCCGCTTTGGTGAGCTGCTTGCTGCCGGACCTGTGGGCGTAATCCCGCCGCAGTGCTACTTCGTTGGCACGCCGCACAAGGACGGCTTCGACAGCCGCTATGCCGCGATCGGCTATGCCTGCGCCGGGAAGATTGTCGGTGTCGGGGAGGCGATCCTGTGAAGCGGCTCCTCGAAAACAGTGCCCTCGTCATCCTGTGCTCGCTGACCTTGTCGTCTGCAGGCCAGGCCAGCGATCACGGTGTCGTCGGTCAGACTTTTCCGGTCATCGAGACGGATCTTCTCTCGGTGATCGAGCAGCGCCTTCAGAACCTACAGGCATCGGGCGGGATCGACCGGATGAATGCCGAGTTCGCGCGGCGCGCCGAGGCCAAGGTTCGTCGGCCGACGCCGGTTGCCGGGATCACGCCGGCAACGCAGGCGCGGGTCTGGGCCTTCGATCCGACGATCGTCATCGAGAAGGACGTGAAGGACCAGAAGGGCAACTTCGTCGCTCGCGCCGGGCAGACGGTGAATCCTCTGGACTTCGTGGCGATGCACCAGGCCCTCGTCTTCGTCGATGGCGACGACAAGGCGCAGATGGAATGGGCAACCAGCCAGTATTCCGACCTCAAGGCCAAGATCATCCTCGTGTCGGGCTCGCCGATCGAGGAGATGACCGCCCGCAAAAGGCGGTTCTATTTTGATCAGGAGGGCCGCCTGACCGGCAAGTTCGGGGTGCGCCATACGCCCGCCGTCGCCGAGCAGGACGGCAAGGTCATCAAGGTTTCCGAGATCAAGCTGAAGGGGGCAAGCTGATGCCGCTGTGGCTCGACTTGCTGAAGACGCCGATGGCCGCGCCCGAGACGCCTCGCCTCAAGGCCATGCGTCGCACCTTCCAGGGGCTGTGCATTCTTTGCGCGCTGGGTGTCACGTTCATCACGCCGCTGACAGCCCTGCTGGGCAGGCTCGCGCCCGTTGGCATCGCAGCGCTGCTGGTTTCGACGGCCGCCTACACCGCGCTCTACGTCGCGCGAAAGAACCGGGCCGATCAGGCATGGCTCGATGCCGCGACCTCGCAGGAGCCGGTGTCGTGAAGGCGCTGCGTTGCCTCGTCGCGATCTTCGCGATGTTCATCGCCTCTGCGCTGATCGCACCTTCCGCGCAGGCGCAGTCACGCTGCACCGGCAAGTTCGTGAACCCGATCACCGACGTCTGCTGGTCCTGCCTGTTCCCACTGTCGATCGGTGGCCTCAGCATCTGGCCGAGCACTCGTCCGGACACCAATAACCCGAGCCTGCCGATCTGCGCCTGTGGCAGCCCGATCCCGCGCATCGGTATCGCCGCAGGCTTCTGGGAGCCGGTTCGCCTGGCTGACGTCTCGGTGAAGCCGTGGTGCTTCGTGAACCTTGGCGGCATGAAGATCGCCCCGGGTTTCGACATCGGCCAGGGCCAGTTCACGGGGCCGTCGCAGGTCGGCGGTCAGGCGCAGAATACGTCCAAGTGGCACGTCCACTGGTACGTTTATCCCCTGCTCTACTGGATGGAGATCCTGACCGACTTCCTCTGCTTCGAGCAGGCGTCGTTCGACATCGCCTACATGACCGAGGTCGATCCGCTCTGGCAGGACGATACGCTGACCACGATCATCAATCCCGAGGTCGTGATCTTCGCCAATCCGATCGCCAAGGCGGCCTGCGCCGGCGACTGTATCGCGGCTACGGCGCGCCTCCCTCTCGATGTGACCTTCTGGTGCGCAGGCTGCCAGGGCTCGATGTACCCGATGAATGGCAACATCTCCTCGTCGATCGGCCATGTTCAGGCTTCCCGCCTCGCCCTTTCACGCTTCGCCTTCAAGATGCACCGGCAGGGTCTCGCGTGGGGCACCATGGGCAGCAAGGGCCTCTGCGACAAGTACCTGATGCCGGTGCTCAAGAAGCAGCAATACCGCATTCAGATGACCAATCCGATCCCGACGGTGAGCGGGAAGCTCGGTTGCTCACCCATCGGTGCATCCACCCTGCCGCCGCAGACCGGCCGTGCCTACCCCGTCCAGGGCGAGGACATGGGCTACCTCGTGTGGCGCAAGCGTAACTGTTGTGTGCTCTAGGAGACATATCCGATGCGACGCAGAACCATGGTCCTGGGCGCGATTGCGAGCCTCACCGCCATCGGCGGCATCCAGGCCATCGCTCAGAACATCGACGGCCTCGATCTCGATGCGGTGCGCAAACGTGCGGCCGCGATGCAGGAGGATGCCCACACCTTTGCCGATCACGTCAAGGGTCGCGGCGATGCCTTCCGGGAAGAAGCGCTTGCCGTCCAGCAGCAAGGCACCGACAGCCTGACCGATCTGGCCAAGGCGGATCTGCCTATGAACGGTGATGGCCCGTTCGATTTCGACGAGATCATCCAGGGCGCCTCGCAGAATGTGGCGGGGACCAAGGGTGATGCGCCGCAGTTCATCGTCTTTGCGAGCCTCTCGATGCCGCCCAAGGCGCTGCGTCAGCTGATCGCGGATACGTCGAAGGCCGGTGGTATCATCGTCTTTCGCGGCTTCCCGATTAATTCGCTGAAGGCGTTCACCTCCGGGCTCGCCAAGGTGGTCACGGAAAAGGACCAGCTTTCCAATGTCGGGATCGATCCGCGCCTCTTCCGCGCCTTCGATGTGACGGCCGTCCCGACTTACGTTGCGGTGTCCTCCGAGTTCGATCTGTGCGCCGGCCTCAACTGCAAGACGGTGGTGCCCCCGCACGATCGCATGACCGGCAACGTCTCGGTCAATTACGTGCTCGAGTCCTTCGTCGATGGTCATGGCCCCGGCGCCGGCGTTGCCTCGGTCGCGCTGCGCAACATGGGCAAGGCCAGCTGAGATGCGGCGCCTCGCCCTTTCCCTGATCCTCCCGATCGCTTTCGCCGGCGCCGGGGCGGTGCTCGCCCAGAGCACGGTTCAGGAGGCGAAGGAGGACGGCAAGAGCTTCGCGACGGACATGCGCGCCAATGACGCTTTGGTGCCAAGCGAAACCATGCGCGACCAGGTGCCGGGGTATCAGGGGACCGATCTGCCTCAAAGCGGCTACTTCGACGATCCCGACAAGCTGGTGGCCGATGCCGGCGCGCAGGCGAGCAGCAACGAGGCTTTCGCGGTATCGACCGATCGCAATAAGACGCGGCCGCAGTTCGATGCCCAGGAGATCCTCGACACGACACGGCGCGCGACGGAGATCGAGGCGAACCCGGACACCTACCTGCAGGGCGAACAAATGGGCGGTCAGGCGGGCAGCTGCACGCCCCTGCCCCCCGGTGGCGGCAATGTCAGCTACTACGAGGCGACCTGTAATTATGGCTCCAAGCTCGACGAGGTGCCGCGCACGTGCACGTCGACGCTCAACGTCTCGGTCGAGAACCGGACCCTCTACTATTACCATATGTCGACCATCGGTCCTTACGTTGACCCCGACAGCATGGCCGATGAGATCGCTGCGGGAACCTGCAAGGCGGTCGGGACGGCATCCTACTGCGGCACGATGGCCGAGTATGGGTCGACGGCGGCGGGTAGCTGCAACAAGGATTTTGGCAACCAGCTGCTTCAGGTGATGGAGTGCTCGGTGCAGGCCAGCGTTAAGGGCAACACTATCTTCTCCGGAACATATCCGGTGATTTCGCGCACAACCGGGCAGCACTGGTTCAGGGTCGATAACGCGGCGCCCGTCATTTCGACCAACAAGGTCAACGGCTGCACGGCGCTCGAGAACAATACACAGTGCGTGGCGCAGAGCGCTGAGGTTTGCACCGACAGCGACCCGCAAACCCGCATCATCAACGGCGTGCCGGTAACGCAGCCCTGCTGGGCGTGGCAGACGAATTATACCTGCAACGAGATCACGCAGGGCAACGACTGCGGCGAGCTCGATGACAAGCCCGAATGCAGCTACGTCCGCGACGAGTGCATCGATGACGAGGACGATCCCGATTACACCCCTGGCGCCTGCAAGGTCAGCCAGAAGGTGTATCGCTGCCCGGTCCCGACAACGCCGGGCAACGATCCCAAGCAATATGTCTGCGGCAACGACGTCTACTGCATAAACGGGGATTGCGAGACGATCGAGCGCGAGGCTTCGACCGAGTTCAAGGATGCGCTGGTTGCGCTGCATGCGCTGGGCCAGGCCGGGGAGGAGTTCGACGAAGAGAACTTCACCGTCTTCTCCGGGACACGCGAAACCTGCCACAAGCCGGTTTTCGGTTTGGTCAATTGCTGCGCCGGCAAGACCTCGGGCCTGCTGACCGCTGGCGCCGGCGCTGCCGCCCTGGCCGGTGGCCCGACGGCCATTGCTGCACTGGCCACCCCGTTCCTCACCATGTTCCTGTGCTCGAGCGAGGAGAAGATGCTCGACATCAAGGATCGCATGGGTTTCTGCCACAAGGTCGGCACCTATTGCTCCTCGAGCGTCCTCGGGATCTGCAAGACCAAGCGAACGGCCTATTGCTGCTTTGAGAGCAAGCTCTCTCGCATCCTTCAGGAGCAGGGCCGCCCCCAGCTGAACAAGCCATGGGGCAAGCCCAAGAAGGAGCAGTGCGAGGGTTTCACCATCGACGAGTTTTCGCGCCTCGATCTGTCCGTCATGGACTTCACCGAGGTTTATTCCGAGTTCGTGGACGCCGCCAAGCTGCCAGACGAAGTCAGCACGCTCAGCGAAATCCAGGACAAGATCCAGGACTACTATGACATCCACACCAGCCAATGACGCCGGCGGCGCTGGCACCTGCGTGCCATGCCTGATCGATATGAGCGTTCTCGACCTTGCGATCTTCATGCGGGTCCACCGCGTCAGCAAGGTCACGCCTGCAGGCGAGGTTTCCGCGACGATCGGACACTGGTTCGATTGCCATATCGACCCTTTCGAGATCGAGCAGCGGTTCCGCGCGATGATCGAGAAGGGCTGGCTCGTTCGCCGGACGGGCGGTGTTCGCCCGACGCTCGACGGGCGACGGCACGGCCGCACACACCTGCGCGGTCTGGTTCGGATGATGGATCAGGGCACGAGCATGCTCGACGTGGCCCGAATGATGTCCGTCCTGGGCATCGCAATGCAGGAACTGGATGGGGAGCACTCAGTCGATGATGACCAATGAGCGTGACGCACTGGAGATCCGCCCAAGTGGCAGCGCTGACAGGTTGCCCGGGCGCATTGCCCGCCTTGGTGCGATTCTGTTGGCTCTTGCCCCTGCCCTTCCCCTGCCGGTGCTCGCCGCCCCGCAGGATGCCGGGCTCGAGGCAGGCGAGGACAACGATGACTTCTATTGCCGCGAGCGCAAGTTGGGGCAGTGGTTCTATTGCGAGAAGCCCAAGCCGAAACCGAGCGAACAGAAGGCGGCCGAACCGGCGCAGTCTGCCAGCGAGCGGATCGCCGCGATCGCAAGGCAACTGGACGAGTTGAAGGCCCGCGCCATCCTCGAGCCGAGCGAAGAGAACGTGATCGCCTATGTGCGCTTCCAGCGCGAGCAGCTCGATCGCGCCTCCACCTTCTCCGACACCTGGCAGCGCGCCCTGTGGCAGAACCCGGACATCGACTACACGCTGCAGCGGCCTGTCTCGACGGTCGCCAAGCGGGCGTGGACCGACAATCGCACCGCCGATCGCGGCCAGGTGCTTGCGCATCTCGGCCAGCGCTATGGTATGTTCTACTTCTTCGCGCAGAGCTGCGGTGCCTGCGAAATCTTCGCGCCGATCCTGCGCTCGGTTGCGGACAGCCATGGGCTGGCCGTCATGGCCGTCTCGATGGATGGCGGCCCGAGCAAGGACTTCCCGAATTACGTCGTCGATTCCGGTCAACGCGAACGAATGGGCGTGCCGGGTAACGCGACGCCGGCGCTGGTCCTCTTCGATACCGCCACCAAAAAGACCGTCCCGATCGGCTTCGGCATCCTCTCGGCCGACGAGATCATGGACCGGATCTTCATGCTCACCAACACCAAGGTCGGGAGTGACTACTGATGGCCGAGCTTCCCCCCTTCCCTTCCGCCCAGCGCAAACCCTCCTCCCGCTTGCGCGTCTTTCGTCGGCGGTTTGCCGCCGCCGCCCTGAGCCTCGGGGCAGCCAGCATGGTGCCGATCGGCATCGCGCGCGCGGACGTCGCCAGCTCGATGAACTCGTTCTTCAACGACGCCGGCGGCGCTGCCAACGTGACCGGCCCGACCGCCTATCAAGGCCAGTCGGCGGGCTACTACTCGCTTGGCAATGCATGGACCCGTTTCCCGCAAAAGAGCGTGTCGCCGTTCAACCTCCAGCTGCCGAGCGCACGCGCTGGTTGCGGCGGTATCGACCTATTCACCGGTTCATTCTCGTTCATCAACGCCTCTGAGATGGTGGCGATGCTGAAAGCGACCGCCAACAATGCCCTCGGCTTCGCCTTCAAGCTGGCGATCGACAGCGTCTCGCCCGAAATCGGCAAGATCATGGGTGAGTTCCAGCAAGCCGCCCAGCAGATGAACCAGATGAACATCTCGTCGTGCGAGGCGGCGCAGGGCCTCGTCGGTGCAGTCTGGCCCAAGATGCAGGGTGCGCGCTCGACGATCTGTACCGCCGTGGGCAACAGCCAGGGCGTATTCTCGGATTGGGCGCGTTCGCGCCAGGGCTGCGGTGCCGACGGCCAGATCGACGATGTGCTCTCGGGTAACAACGACCCGAACATGAACGAGCATATCCCGGGCGAGCCGCGCAATTACACCTGGGAGGCCCTGAAGCGGTCCCAGAAGTTCGGTGCCTTCGACGCCGAGTTTTCCGAATACCTGATGACCGTCGTCGGCACGATCATCGTCAACAAGGCCGAGGGCAGCAATCCCGCCTCGATCCAGTATATCGGCCCCGCCGAGGATGCGGTTGTGACGGCGCTCCTCGATGGCACGCAGACCGGCAACACCGCCAAAATCCTGACCTGTACGGACGATGACAAGTGCCTGCAGGTGTCGGAGCAGAACCTCTCGATCCCGACGAATGTCGCGCTGCGCCCTCGCATCAAGACCATGATCATCTCGATGCGGGACAAGATCCGTAGCGATGCCGCGCTATCGGGGGCTGAACAGCAGCTTTTGGCGCTGACCACCGTGCCGCTCTACAAGTTGCTGGCCGTCGAGGCGATGGCCCATGGCGGCTACATCGATGGCGACCTCGACGCTCTCGCAGAGATTGTCGCCGTCAATCTTCTGAGTTCGATGATCGAAAACATGCTCGATCGCGTGACGCAGTCTCAGGTCCATTTTCAGCCAGCAGACCAGTCAACGGCGGAAACCTGGCGCAAGCAGCTGGGCGAGGCTCGCGCCAAGTATGCGGAGCGGGACGTGAAGGTGAAGAACACGCTCAACATCACAATCTCGCTCATCAACAAGTCGATAATGCTGGAATCGACATTGCAGAATGCCATGTCGCCGGGGATGGCGGCCGCGCTGAATTTCTCGCGTGGTCTCAACGTCCAGGGGCTCAACTAAGCGGGAGGTAGGGCCATGGTCGAGGTTTTCACGATCGGCGGCGGGGAATACATCGTCAACACGTTCAACGCCGTTGCTGCCTGGACGGGCGGTGGCGGCTATGGATCGCTGATCAAGGTGGTGATGGTCATCGGCCTGATCTACGCCCTTCTCTCCGTGGCATTCACCCTCAATTTCCGCGTGTGGCTCAACTGGTTCCTCGGTTCGACCCTGATCTATTCCTGTCTGATGGTTCCGACCGTCGACGTGAAGGTGACGGATCGGATCAACCCGTCGCTCGCGCCGGCTACGGTCGCGAATGTTCCGCTCGGGCTCGGTGTGATCGCCAGCTTCTCGAGCCAGGTGGGCGATTGGCTCACACGCACGGCCGAGACCGTGTTCACGATGCCGAGCCAGCTCAATTATTCCAACAACGGCATGATCTATGGATCACGGCTGTTCGATGCGACCCGCAATTTCCAGATCCGCGATGCCGAGTTCGCGACCAACCTGCAGAACCACTACAAGAACTGCGTGTTCGGCGACGTGCTGCTGAACTTCAAGTCGCTGACGGATCTTGCGAGCAGCACCGACCTTTGGGCGTCGATCGGGCCCGGCTCGCCTGCGCGATCGCAAGTCTGGCTTCAGAAAGAGGCTGGCGGGTCCGTCAGTAACACCATCATCACTTGCCAGGCGGCCTATCAGGCGCTGACAGGGCAATGGAACACTATCATCGATGCTTCGACGCCGCTTTGGGGGCGTCAGACCTACACGAACCTCAGCGAGACGGCCGCGGCCGCGAAGCTACGGCAAGACGTCCCGATCGTGAACCAGACCTTCACCGGATCGTCGAGCGATTACACATCTGCGATGCGGCAGACCACGGCGATCAACGCCTTCATGCAGGCTCGCGATGCCATGGGAGGAAGTGCCGGCAGCGCGTCGATGGATGCCTTTGCTGCGACGCGCGCCGACATCCAGGCTCGCAACACCTACAACTCGATTGCCATGCAGGCGATGTCGTGGGTGCCGATCCTCAACATCGTGCTCACCGTCGTCTTCTACGCCATGTTCCCGGTGATCTTCCCCCTCTTCCTTATGCCGCAGACCGGGGTCCAGGCGCTCAAGGGGTATGTGACGGGGTTCTTCTACCTCGCCGCCTGGGGACCGCTCTACGTCATTCTGCATATGATCTGCATGACGCGGGGAGAGAGCGCATCGAACGCCGTGGCTGAAGGCGGGATCACCCTCTCGAGCTATGCTGGAATCGGGGCCGTGAACGCGGAGACGGCGACGATCGCCGGCTTCATGCTCATGAGCGTGCCGTTCATTGCGGCGGGTCTGGCGCGCGGTGCCATGAGCATTTCCGGGCAGGCGACATCGATCCTGGCGCCGGCGCAGAACGCCGCCGAGGCGGCGGCCGTCGAGCAGACTACCGGAAATTATTCCTACGGGAATACCAGCTTTGCGAACCTCACGTCGAACATGCGGCAGAGCAACCAGTGGTCCGATGCGCCGACTTTCTCCACAGGGGCATCCTCCTTCACAGTAAGAGGGTCTAACGGCTCGACAGACACATATATGGAGAATGGCGCGATCGTCACCGATACGACCGGAGCCATCTCGAAACTACCGATGTCAGTGAGCCTAGGCACTGGATTTGCAGCGGAAAATCGCCAAGCGGCATCCAGCTACATGAGGGCCGCAGAGTCTCTGGAAAATTCGGCAGCGCGAATCAGAACGGCTACGTCGACCGATCGAACCGCCCATGGCACGTCTACCGAAACATCATCTGGATCGGACCACAGCAGTCGAACAACATCTGGGACCAATTCGGAGAAATTCGACCGCAATTCGTCGTCCGAGTTCGACGGGCTGGAAAATCGCGATAGTATCGGCTCTACCGATCGCATTCAGGCCGGTGTCGGCCATCAATCGACGTTGAATGATATATTCTCGACCAAAGTTGGCGCTGGGATGGGAGGCGGTGGCGGTGGCGGTGGCGGTGGCGGTGGCGGGTCAGTTGCTGCTGGAAAGCGGAAATTGCCAATTCCGAGCGCTACGATCGGCGCGGAAAAAACAAATAATATCCAGCAGTCTAATAACCTTCACTACAATACAGATCATTCCCGTTCTCGCGATAGCAGCATGGCGGCGACTGATGGTGTTCGAGATGAACACTCGAATGGTACCAACTTGTCGGCACGGGAGGGAACCGAAGACGGCAGCGGAACCTTTAGCCGAAGCTCGCGCTCAAGCACGTCCTCACAAAGTCACGAAGAAGCATTGTCTCTTGCAAACTCATTTGAGGCACGGGCTCGCGAGTTTAGAGAGAAAGCGCAGCAGCTCTCGCAGGACGCCAGCTATGCCGAAACTCATAATTTGCAGATGAGTGAGAACCTGTCTCAGGAACTCCAGCAATGGTATCGCCACCAAGAGTCGATAAACCCATCCCTGAATGCTCCAGGGTTGAACGAGGTCGTGCTGAACGCTACGCAGCGGCAAGCGCGGGATTCACTCATTGCAAAGTTCTTCGAGCAGCGCAGGGAGGCAATTTACGAGGAAGTCGCTCCGTATTTGAAAGAGCCTGAACTTGCGCAAAACCTCACCGCACCGACTGTTCAGGATGCTGCAGATGTTACCGCCAGTTATCACCCTTCAGGTCTCAAACCCACTGTTAACCTGGGGAGCCAAAGTGATGGATCGGCGGTAGCCGATCAGATCAGCGCCGGCAGGTCACAAATTGAAGCAACATCTGCAGCCAAGAGAGCTGGACGAACTCAAAGTGTGATTGCCGGGTCCGATCTGCAGCGTGAAGTTGATCAAGCATTGGATAAGGACTACTTCCGCGATCCCAAGCTTAGAAAATGATCGACAGCAGCCATCCGAGAAATGCGAGAAGCATGACTGCGTTGAGGAGAAGGGCAATCTTCACGGCAGGACTTGGCGGCCCGTAAAATTCCAACGCAGTCGCAGAATCATCATCGGACGATGGCGTCCAATCAGTCATCTCCGGTACGAAGATTGGACCGTTTGGATTGTTCAATGTCGCGGTATAGATATTCAGATCGAAACTCATTGGACCTTCCTCCAAGCGGAGGATAGCATAACGAGAACATCATGGCAACAAACCCAAGAAATCGGTCTGCCGGGATAGGTAGATACAGCGATGATCCGATTGGCTACTGCGCGCTCGGATTCTCGTGGCTGATTGTCTCGGCGCTAGGGCTTCTTCCGCTCGCGGAAGCTTCTTTGCATCGTTCTCCCTCGATCGCTGCCCCCATTGTCGTCGCTTTCTTCATCGCGGTGGGCAGCGGTGCAATCCTACGGAGAAAGTATTCATGGGTGGGCGTCGCCCTGCACATCTACAGTCAGATAGCGATTTGGCTTTCGCTTTTTTGCGCATCACTGACGATGGTTCTGATCTGGCTGGCGCCTTAATGAGCCAAACGCTTTGGCAAACCACTTGAACCTAATGTCCGGTCGTTCCTAGGATCACTCGTTTCAAGCCTACCGATTGCGCGTCGGAAAAACAGGCCCGCGCACGCTCATACTGCGGGCCTCGTAGGGTCGCTGAAGGGCAGCAATATCGTCGTAGGAGCCGCGCAACCAGGTATCGACATCCTTGGGATCGAGGATCGTGATCATCGCTTTGGGATGGATCGGCGCCACCAGGTCGTTGGCATCGCATGTCACCATGGCGAACCCGTTTCCCTTTTCGGTGGTTTGCCAAAGGCCCGCCACAGCGAACACGGGTTGATTGGTCACTGAGAACCACATCTCGCCCTTCAGCGGTGGCTTGCCATCGGCAAGGTCGTGCTTGTCTGGCGTGAACTCACAAAACTCGGTGAGTGGGACAATGCACCGGTTGCCGGGCTTCTCGGCAAGCACGCGCCACTGTGGCAGCGCCAGCTTGCGCACGTTGGTCATCGGCCAAGGTGCCTTACCGCCCAGCACATCCCACGTCATCACGTCCCAGGCACGCTGGCCTGCGTCCTCGCGAATTACGTAGCAGCGCCCCTTGGGCCGCAACTCCTGCGGATCGAACCGGTTGTCGCGCGGCCGAGCGCTGAATAGTTTCGCAGCCGAGCCAAATAGAGTCTCCGGCTCGTTCTTCAGGCGTGCACGGTTACACATGGCCGATTCCTTGGCTTGGCTTTAGCGCGCGACGGGCACTTGGTCGATGCGCGTGGTCCATGACGGGCTTTTGAAGGTCCGTTTGGTATCGTACGATTTGGCGCCCATACCTTCGGAGGCGAGGCGCAGCGTATTACGCCCGAACCTGTCGTTGATGCCGTCAAGCGCGGCTAGCAAGGCAGGCGAACGGGGATCAGGCGCAGCAAAGAGATCGTGCTGCGCTCCTGATTCCGCTTCAAGACCTTCCAGCATTATGCCGCATTTGGTGTAGACCGCGCCCTGCTCGAACATCGCTTCGGCCATGCGCGCTGCGGTTCCAGCAATAACGCGCGGATCGTTGGTGGAGGGCGAAAGCCGTGCCACCTTGGAGGCCGACGGTGCATTAGGCTTGAACCGGCTTCCGTGCGCGAATGCGAACAACCGGCAAGCCTGAAGTTTTTGAGCGCGGATTTTCTCGGCCGCGCGTACAGCCCTTCGCACCATCGCTTCACGCAGTACCTCGCGATCGTGGACCGGATCTCCGAACGTGCGCGTCACCGCCGTAGACTTCAGTGCTTCCGGCTCAGGTTGGAAGTCACTGCATTCGACGCCGTTCAACTCGCGCACTAAGCGCTCGAGCACGACAGTCCCGACGTCACGAGCGATGTCAGGGTGCATCGCTGCAAGATCGGCCGTCGTGCGGATGCCGAGCGGGTGCAGCCGTTTTGCCATAGCCTTGCCGATACCCCACACCTCCTCGATTGGCCATTTGGCGAACATGCGCCGGCGCAGCCCCTCGTCGTGCAGGTCGATGACGCCGTTCCAGACTTTCTCGGACGCCTTCGCCAAAGCGTTGGCGACCTTGCTTAGGGTCCGTGTCGGACCAAGCCCAATCCGAGTCGGCAGCCCAACATGTAGTTTGATAGTCGCGCGAATGCGCTGCGCCTGCTCGACATCACCAAGGCCACAAGGTAAAACTGGTAGATGGAAGAACGATTCGTCGATTGAATATATCTCGACGGTATCGCTGAACTCGGAGAGCACCATATTGAAGCGCCGATTCATATCCGAGTAAAGCTCGTACGAACTCGATCGATATTGCACGCCATGCCGCTTCACGATGTCGCGAATCTTGAACATGGGTGCCCCCATCGAAATATGAAGCGCCTTGGCTTCTGCCGATCTCGCGATGGCGCATCCGTCGCCATTCGATAATACTATCAGCGGCACATTGCGCAGCGTGGGATCGAAGACCCGCTCGGCCGAGCAGTAGAAGTTCTCGATATCGACAATGGCCCAGCTCATGACGGATCAGGCCTGAAGGTTGCGGACGCTGGCGCGGACCACGCCCCACACCTCGACGCTCTCATCCGCGACGACAGGGTCATAGTGCAGGCGACTGTTGCGCGCCTCGAGCGTTGGCACGCCATTGCGGACGCAGAGCTGGCGGACGACGAAGCCGCCATCGACGACGGCGATGACGATGCGGCCGTTCACCGGCTTCGCATCACGATCGACCACCAACACGTCGGAATCGAACAGGCCCGCATCGAGCATGGATTGTCCGCTGACACGGAACACGAAGCTGGCGGCGCGATCGAGGCGCAGCAAGTCCACGAGGTTAATCGCGGATTCCTCCCAGTCCTGGGCGGGGCTGGGAAAGCCCGCGCCGGCCGCGCCGACAACCTTAAGTTGCACGGGCCGAGGGAGGTCGCTGAGGGGAATCGGCGTGGACGGGGGTATGGCAAGAGTGGTGGACATTGGTCGCTCATACCGCAAAAATGAACACGAAGGGAACATAGCAAAAACACAACACGTACATTGCGCTTCGATCACGCTCGCGGACAGTTTATGTGCGCGCGACCGATCCGCCAGGAAACCGCTGGCTGTATCCTATGAATCGGCAACGATTTTGGGATGCGATCCGATCGCGCCCGTGTCGCGAAAAACTGGTATTGGGCAAATGACGTTTTCTAAAGCCCTTCCGGCCAACTTTTCGCCTTTATATCAGCAGTCTTCCAAGGGCAGGCTTCGATAAGCGCTGCCCTCACTTCTAAGAGCCCGATCCGAAACTAAGTTGAGTGGTATCAGCGGGTTAGCTGTAAGCGTCCGGCGAGTCCCGTCCGATACCATTGGGCTGAATTTTGCTTTTCAACTTGTGTTTTATGAGGACGTCAGATCTTTCAGACGTTCATGCACCTGCTGCATCGCGGCTATTGCACCGGCCCGGTCCATTAGGGGGTCAGTTCCGGTAGGGGGCGAAATGACACCCTAAGCGGATGACTGGGTGATGGGTGGGGAGCTGCCGTTTCAGCGTGCCGCGCGCAGACGCAGATATACGCTATCGCACCATTCATCACCGACGAGGCTCGTGCTCTTTGCACGGCCGGTCTCAACGAAGCCGAGCCGGGTGAGCAAGCGTAATGAAGACCAGTTTCGCGGATCAACGTCCGCTTCGATCAAAGGCAAACTATGCTTGCTGAATGCCCTATCAATGATGGGTCGGAGCGATTCTGCCGCAAGACCGCGACCCCACGCGGCGGGGTGAAAGATAAAACCAATAGTAGGAAATTTCCGTAGCCCTGCTTTGCCGATCAATTTGCCCTCAAACTCAACAGCAAAGTCTTCGCCAATGGCAGGATCAATGCCGATCATACCTGCCAACCATTCCTGTGTGATCACGAGGCTTTCATGCGGTGGACGGTACCAAAACGCCATGGCCTGGGTGTCGCTGAGTATGGCGTGGAACCCATGCAGGTCATTCTCGCAAGCTTCCCGAAGCAAAAGCCTTTCTGTTCTTATCTCGACCATTCTTGGATTGTATCGATCAGTTGGCCGGTTATCCATGCTTACCTTGTGACTGATCCCAGGCTGTCCAGACACCTGCGTGCAGGCTGGTAAGTGGGCGGAGGGTGTGCCTGCTCCATTGTAGGCATGTTTAATATCTGAGAGAAGCGAACGATGATCGTTCATCTGAATGGCTGGCCAGGGGTGGGCAAACTCACGATAGGTCGCGAGCTCGCTACGCGCCTCAATGCCCGCTTAATCGACAACCATTTGTTACATGACGTCGCGCTTGCCTGTACACACTTCAGCGATCCTGACCGTTGGCCACTCTATGAAGTTGTGCGGCATGCCGCATATGCAGCCCTACTGAAGCGCCCAACGTCCGAAATTTTCGTCATGACCAACGCATTTTGCGTCGCGTCAGAGAGGGAACTTATCGGATGGCAACACGTCGTAGATCTCGCTGTCGCGCGAAACTGCTCGCTAATCCCCGTGGTGTTGACGGCCGAGACCGAAGAGAATGTTCGCCGCCTTGAGAGTGTAAGCCGCTCCAATCGCAAGCTTAAAGATAGCGACACATTCCGTAGTTTCATTGCTGCTGATGTCATACAACGACCCGATGTCCCAGAACTGATCGAGTTGGATGTGACCAATATGTCGGCCGAGAATGCAGCCGGGGCGCTGCGCGAGCGGATCGTTGATCTTGTGGTCCAGGGTCTGGCGAAAGCGACCGACGCACACCGGCGGCTTAGATAGGCGACTGCTGGTGGCGGTTTTGGGGCGCTAACTGCCATTACAAAATTCTGTCGAGCGTAGATCAGATGTCGGTCAGATCCTCGGGGTAGCGCCCGCCCCGCTGGCAGAAAAGTCGCCATGTGTCCTGCCCACGCTCAGTGACAAGAAGGTGAACAGGCCCATCCGATGAATGCACAAGGAGCCCAAGCCGGATGAGAGGGCCAATGGTACGATCACCGATCACTTTTTCCCGGTTTCGCCCGGGCACGACCATCGTCCATCCCGGCGTACCACGCTCGGTGAGCGCGGGCTCCAGGTAACCATTCCGGGTATCATCCGCTTCCCGGCCAAGAAAAAACAGGCAGATGCTCCAGAAGGCGTCCCTGGGTCGGGGCGGGATCATCGCCCATTCGAGAGGGCCCGTTGTATCGGGCTGCTCATGCACCGTGGTAGTAATTGTTGGACCGTCTCGTACGCCTTCACGATACGCGCGCTCCAGCGCCTGTGCGATAGCGCCGGCGGTGTCGACAGTGTAACCATATTTGCGGTCATGACGGTCTTTGGCGACGATGCCGCGAGCGATCTCACGGAAGCGTACCTTGCGCCGTGGATCGGGCGGCAGGCGCGGCGGCGCTTTTGTCATGCCGCTATTTCCTCGCCAGGGGCGGCATCTACTCTCGCCCGCCCGACGATTGCAGCGACCGTGTTCTTGCTTAGGCCAAGATCACGCGCGATCCAGCGATAGCTGCGCCCCTCTTCAACCAGCGCCAGCACTTTGGGGCCAAGCCGATCGGACTTGGGCCGTTCTCCCGGTTGTCGTCCGAGCTTGCGCCCTCGTGCCTGGGCAGCGGCCAGGCCGGAACGGACACGCTCGCTGAGCATGTCGCGCTCGAACTGCGCGATGCCGGCAAGCAAAGTGGCCATCATCCGCCCATATGGTGTGTCGACCTCGAACGTCATGCCGCTCATCGCCACCACGGACACACGCCACCCGGACAATCGGTTCAACGTGTCGAGCAGATCCTGAGTTGAGCGGCCCCACCGGCTCAGTTCGGTCACAAGGATCGCATCGATCTGTCGCGCCTGTGCCAGCTTCATGACCTGGTTCCGTGCGGCCCGGTTCGCCTTCATGCCGGAGGCTGTCTCCCGGAACACCTCCACGACTTCATAGCCACCCCGCTCAGCGAAAGCGGCAAGGTCGCGCAACTGCCGCTCGCACGACTGGTCAGCGGTCGAGACCCTGGCATAGATGGCGGCGCGCTGTCCCAATTGAACCCCTCTGGATTTAGGCCTCGAAAACCCTTGATCTGCGTGGGGTCAATGTTGTCCAAAACAGACTTCTGATCAACTGGGACAATGCGCCTGTGCCAAGACGCCATATCCTGACGGCGCGCCAGCGCTCGGCATTGCTCAACCTCCCGACAGACGAAGCGTCGCTATTGCGACATTACATCCTGGCCGACGATGACCTGATCCATATCGAGCGCAGGCGCCGTGCGGAAAACCGGATCGGGTTCGCACTTCAGCTATGTGCGCTGCGCTATCCCGGACGCGCTCTTGCTCCGGGCGAACTGATCCCGCAGGCAATCTCGGCCTTTTTGGGTGCCCAACTCGGTATCCCGGGTGAGGCGCTCATGCGCTACGCTGTCCGTCGTCAGACCCGGCAGCAACACATGGAATCGCTGCGCCGTATTTACGGCTATCGCATGTTTCCGGGACAAGGTCGTCATTCTCGGGCCTTTCGGCAGTGGCTCGTCGAGGAAGCGGAACAGGCTTACTCGAATGAAGATCTGGCCCGCCGCTTCGTTGCACGCTGTCGCGACACGATGACCATCTTGCCGGCGATATCGACAATCGAGCGATTATGCGCTGACGCACTGGTCGCTGCAGAACGTCACATTGAAGCCCGTATCGTCGGCCGACTTGATGCCGAAATGCGTAAACGTCTGAGCGCGCTGCTGACCGAAGTCATGCCCGGCAATGTCAGCCGGTTCGTCTGGCTCCGCAAATTTGAGGTGGGCCATAACTCGGCGGCAGCAAACCGCCTTTTGGATAGGCTTGAATTCCTTCAGGGCTTAGGTTTGTCGGTACAGAGCCTCGCCGGTGTTCCGATCCACCGGATTGCGCGGCTACGCCGGCAGGGAGAACGTTACTTCACCGATGGCGCACGCGATATAGGCGCGAACCGCCGGTTGGCCATTCTCGCCGCCTGCGTCATCGAATGGGAAGCGGCCATAGGCGATACGGTGGTGGAAACCCATGATCGCATCGTGGGCAAGACCTGGCGTGAAGCGAAGCAGTTACACGAAGCCCGTATTGGCGACGCCCGCACGAGCGTCACCGACACGCTGCGCGCGTTCACCACATTGGGCGCGGCCATGATCGAGGCCCGTAATGATGGCGTACCGATCGAGACGGCACTGACGCAATCGCCGGAATGGGCCAGGCTTGACGAGTGGGTGGCGATTGCGGGGCAACTGAGTTCGACGATGGCGGAAGAACCGCTTGCCCATGTCGGGCGCGGATACCATCGTTTTCGCCGCTACGCCCCGCGCATGCTTCGCTGCCTCAGGATTGGTTGCGCTCCCATAGCGAAGCCGCTCTTTGCGGCGGCGATGGCAATCGGCGATACCCGGTCATCGGCTCAATCTGGCATCGATTTTCTCCGTCCCAATTCCAAATGGCACAGATATCTCAAGACGCAGGAGGCCGGGGACGGTCGGCTTCAGGAAGTGGCTATTCTTTTCCATTTGCGCGACGCCTTCCGGTCCGGGGACATATGGCTGACGCATTCCCGGCGCTACGGCGACATCACCCAGGTGTTGGTCCCCTTGGCGATGGCGCAGGAACAAATGGGTCGATTGACCTTGCCACGCGATCCTCATGCCTGGCTCGATGATCGAACGAGGCGACTGGAAGAGGGGCTGAAGCGGCTCGGGGCTGCCGCCCGCGACGGCACGATCCCCCACGGAAGCATCGAGGACGGTGAACTTCGGATCGATCGGCTGGCTCTGTTGCAAAGATTGGCGGCAGTCAGAGGTAGGCTGTCGCTCTGCGCCGATCAGGCGGCTGCTGCGAAATGGTGGTTGAGCATGCCCATGGCCTCCGTCAGCGCCGAGGGCCCAATGCCAAAAGCTCTCTCCACAAGGCGCACCTCGCCCCTGATGCCGGGCTGCAGGCACCAGGGGCGAGCCTGTCCTTTGCGCAGGGCTCGCATGACTTCGAATCCCTTGATCGTGGCATAGGCCG
>NZ_ALVC01000068.1:0-36729 GCF_000293195.2 Sphingomonas sp. LH128 | reverse complement strand
GACCTGTCGATCATGGGGATCATCGGCATCCTGCTGCTGATCGGCATCGTCAAGAAGAACGCCATCATGATGATCGACTTCGCCCTCCACGCCCAGCGCCAGCGCGGACTGGCCGCGTTCGACGCGATCCGCGAAGCCTGCCTGCTGCGGTTCCGCCCGATCCTGATGACCACGCTTGCCGCGCTGCTCGGCGCGGTGCCGCTGGCGATCGGTTCCGGCGCCGGGGCGGAGCTGCGTCAGCCGCTGGGCATCGCCATCGTCGGCGGGCTGATCGTGTCGCAGGTACTCACGCTGTTCACCACGCCGGTGATCTTCCTGTGGTTCGAGCGACTGCGGGTATCCGGCCGCCAGTGGCGCGCGCGCAAGCAGGGGGAAGGCGCACCCGCTCAGGCCTGATCGCGCCGAAAGAAAAAGGCCCGCGAGGACAGTTCGTCCCCGCAGGCCTTTTTGCATCAATAGGTTAGCCTATCCGGCACCGTCAGCGCGTTCCTCCGGCCGCCCATTCGACCGCGGCGTCGAACAGGCGCAGTCCCACCGGCGAGAGATTCGCGAACGTGTCGTTGCCCAGGAACATCATCACACGGCGCGCGGGTGCGATCGCTTCGTAATCCATCGTCGCGCCCTTCTCGTAACCGAAGATCGCCGCCTTCTCGGGCTGGCCGTAGATCGTGGCGATCGTTGTCGCGCCAAGGCCGGGCTTACCCCAGCTCATGCCGGCCTGCTTCACGTAGACGTTGGCGACCCCGGCCGGCAGGCCCGCCGCCATCGGCTGCGGCGCGTTGACAATCCACAGATAACGCTCCTTGTCGGCCTCCCCGAAATCGACGTCGTGCCGCTTTCCGGTCATCGCGAGATCGTCGAGGATGTCGTTCTCCCAGCTGAGCAGCGGCACCGCAAGCTGGCGCCAGCCCGGCTTTACGTCCTTGGAGGACACCGTGGATGACACGATGACCAGCGCGGCACCACGCGCGGTCCCGGGATCGGCGTCCTGGTTCTCGAAGCGGACCGCATAGCCTTTTTCCGCCAGATGCGCGCGCACCTTCTCGTCGATGGCAATGCTGGGGCCGCCCTGCTGCACCAGCATGACCACGTCGCGCGGCTTGGTGCCCGAAGCCGCCATGGCGGTCCCGGACGCGCAGAACGCTGCCAGCGTCAGGGCCAATGCGGTCAGCCCATAGCGAAGTTTCGTCATCATCAGACCCTTAGAATTCCAGCGAGGCGGCAAGCGAGAAGCGGCGGGTATCGCCGATCGACACGAAGTAGCTGTTCACCGCCGAAGGGTAATAGGTCTTGTCGAAGATGTTCTTCACGTTGAACTGCAGCCCCAGCTTGTGTCCTGCGATCTGCGTATCATACGTGATGAAGCCATCTGCCGTCACATAGCTCGGCAGGAAGAAGCTGTTGGCGGAATCGCCCGCCCGCCTGCCGACATAGTGAGGGCCACCGCCCACTCGCAACCGGTCGTTGCCGACGATCTCGCCGAAGTCGTAGACCCCCGAAAGCGATGCGGTGTACTTCGCCGCGTTCCACAGCAGATTGCCGGCGAAAACAGGATCCTCCGTGGTCTTGCCATCAAGGTAAGCGAAGCTGCCGATCGCGCTCAGTTGCGGCAGAATCTGACCTGCAAGGTCCAGTTCGACGCCGCGCGCACGCGCCGCACCTGCGGTGCGGTAGTCGGTCTGCTTGGTCTGGTCGTTGAACTGCGAGACCAGCACGTTGCGCTTGTGGATGTCGAACAGTGCGAGGGTGCCGGTGATACGGCCGGGAATGTCGATCTTCGCGCCCACTTCCCACGAGCGCGCACGCTCCGGCGCAAAGCCGGAATCGAGCACAACGCCCGCAGACAGCGGGGCGATGGTGGAGGCCGGCTTGAGCGACTGGGAATAGCTGCCGTAGAGCGAGAAAGTCGGCGTCCACTTGTAGACCAGCCCTGCGCGTGGCAGCACCACGGTATCGTTCGTGTCGGTGTTCTGCTTGAAGGGCCGCCCGCGTCCGGCGATCTGGCTCCAGTGCAGGACGCGTGCGCCGCCCACCACGATAAGACGATCGGTGAGGTGCAGCGTATCCTGCAGGAAGGCCGAATAATTGCGCAGCTTGTCTGTCTGCTCGCTGTCGCTGGCGGACACCGTGCTCGACGGCTGTTCCAGACCGTAGACCGGATTCTGATAGCTGAACGTGCTGGTCGTCGCCTGGCGCAGCAGGTCCTTGCGGTAGATCTTGCGCGATTCCGCCTCTACCCCGACCTGCAGATCGTGGCGCATGCCCAACAGGTTCACGCTGCCGTCGATATAGGCGGTGCCGTAATAGTCCGTGCTGAGCGCGCCATGCGTGGCGTCGTTGCTGCGCAGCAGAGTCCCACGCGCGGTATTGACGCCATTCACGCGCAACTGGTTCGCGTCGTAGGTTTCCTCGTTGTAGCTGAGGCTGAGATGCGCGGCCCAGCCGCCGCCCAGTTGCTGGTCGGCCGACATCTGCGCGAGGTGGCTCTGGCCGTTCATCGCGTTGAACGGCTCGTCCAGCCGCCGGGTACGCGGAATGTCCAGAGGCTTGAGCGTCGCCGGATCGAGCGCAGTTCCGCGATCGAACGGCGCCAGGAAATCCCTATATTCGTACCAGAGCACGACTTGCGTGGTGGCGCCGTAGTAGGCCAGCGACGGCGCGATCAGCGTTTCCCGGCGCTTGCCGAAATTGCGCCAGTAATCCTCGTTCACGTGATCGACGATCAGTCGATAGGCGAGACCCGTGCCGCCGATCGGGCCGGTCGTGTCGAGCGTCGCGCCGTAGCCGTTGCGGGCATTCGCATAAGTCGACCCCGTCAGGGACACCACGGTTCGCGCGTTCAACTGCGGCTTCTTGCTGACGACGTTGATGACCCCGCCCGGATCCATGATGCCGTAGAGCAGCGATGACGGCCCCTTGAGCACTTCGACGCTCTGCGCCGCCGCGTTGAACCCGCGCCCCTGCACCAGCGGCATGCCGTTATGCTGGATCGAACCGTCGCGATTGCCGCCGAAGCCGCGTTTCATGATCGTGTCCTGCGTGCCCGCAAGCGTATTGCCCTGCGTGATCCCGCTGACGTTGGAAAGTGCATCATCGAGATAGCGCGGCTTCTGGTCGCGCAGCACTTGCGCCGAGACGATGTTGACGACCTGCGGTACGTCGAGTGGCGGCAGCGAACTGCGCAAGGTCGAGGCGTCGGGCGTCGGCTGGTAACGGTCGTCGGCGCCGATCGCCACGGGTGCGGCGCGCGCAGTGACGATGATGTCCTGTCCGGCGGCAGGTTCGCCGTTCACCGTCTGGGCCATGGCGGAAGCCGGGCATGCGGTGATACTGGCGGCAACGAGCCACGGCGAAAACACTGACTGGCGAATGAGACTTACTCCGGCGTTGACGAACCCGCCTCTCCGCCGCCCTTGCAATGCCATCTTATGATCTAGAGCAGGCCCTCTTAGCGACGGCCGTTCGGCTATCAATAATCACTATCAATCGCAAATTGATTTTCGGTAATGTTTGGGCACGCACGGAGCGTTTCCGGCGGTTTCCAGATCGTTCCTGTGCTGCCCCCGGAACGATCGACGAGCTCCGCGAAGGGGCCGAGACGATCCCTCAGGCGAAATATTTCTCGCTTATTGCAAATGCGTCTCAACTACTTCAATGGGCGCAATCGCATATTGCAGGGAGATACACTTTGGCCGCGCCGCGCATTCATGCCCTCTCGTCGAACGCCTTTCACAGGATGGGTCTTGCGGCCGCAAGCATAACGGCTTTGCTGCCGATCGCTGCCGCGGCTCAGGCCGCCGACGAGAATGCTCCCGTCCGCGCGGATGAGATCGTGGTGACGGCCGACCGACGGGACACCTTCAGCGCCGACTACGTACAAGCGGGCACGTTCCGCGATTCGCTCCTGCGCGATACCCCGCTGACGATCGCGGTCATGACCAAGGACCTTCTTGAGGCGCAGCAGGCGCGCGGACTGATCGACGCCGTTCGCAATACGCCGGGCGTCACCCAGGCACAGATCAATACCGCGATCTACAGCAACCTCGCCATTCGCGGGATCATCCTGAACAACTTCACCAACGTGCGCTGGAACGGCGTGCTGCCGATCGTCAACCTGATCGAGCAGCCCATCGAGAGCAAGGATCGCATCGAGGTGCTCAAGGGCGCGGCGGGGCTCTACTACGGGTTCGCAACGCCGTCCGGCATCGTCAACCTGGTGACCGAGCGGCCGACCGCCGCGCCTGTGACCCGGTTCGATGTCCAGGGCGACAGCAACGGATCGGTTGGCGCGGGCTTCGACATCGGGCGCAGCTTCGGCGCGGCGGGCCTACGCGTGAACGCCGGAACCTCGATCATCGAGACCGGCCTCAAGCGCAGCGAGGGCATTCGCCGCTTTGCCTCAGGGTCGTTCGACTGGCGCCCAGCCGACGGGCTCGAAATCCTCCTAGATGCCGAGTACAATTACAAGTCCGTCACCGAGCCGACCGAATTCAGCCTGCCGGCCGCAGTGAACGGCGTCATCACGATACCGCCGCTGCAGTCGCCGTCGAAGAACCTCGGCGCGGCCTGGATGCAGGGGCGCGGCTGGGAAACCAACCTGCTGGCCCGCATGAACTACGACCTGACGCCCGACTGGCGCATCTCCGCCGCGATCGGGCAGTCCTACCTCACCCGGGGGCGGGCCTACTCCTCGTTCGGCGGCTACAATCTGGCGACCGGCGACGGGACCGTCACGGTCGCCATGACGGACGGCAACGACTACAGGAACGTGATCTATCGCGGCGACCTGTCCGGCAAGTTCCGCACCGGACCGATCGAGCACAACCTACTACTCGGCCTGTCTTTCTACACCCGCGACAGCAACGTGCCGACCGCCGTGCGCTATAGCTTCGCGCAGAACCTCTATGATCCGGTAGTGATCCCGCGGCAGCCGACCCCGCCCCGGATCATCGCCAACCCCTCGCGCGTCGAAGACCTCGGGCTGTACATCTTCGATCGGGCTTCCCTCGGCGACTGGCTGCAGGCGACCGTCGGCTATCGCAAGACCGATTACAGCGACGTCAGCCGTACCACTAGCTACAAGATCAAGCCGGGCACCTGGACTTACGGCGTCATGGTGAAGCCGATCAGCTGGGCCAACATCTACGCCAATTACATCGAAGGGCTCGAACCCGGCCCGATCGCCCAGCAGATCGCGAACAATGCCGGCGAGATCCTGCCGGCCGCGATCAGCAAGCAGAAAGAAGTCGGCATCAAGATCGAACCGCTCCGGGGCCTGCTCGCGACCGGCGCCTACTTCCACATCAAGCGGCCCTCGGCCTATCTCAACAGCGCGAACGTCTTCGTCCAGGATGCCGAGGCCGCGTACGAAGGCGCCGAGTTCAGCCTGGTCGGCGAAGTCGTGCCCAACCTGTCGATCGCCGCCAGCGCCATGTATCTCGATGCCATGCAGAAGTCCGGCAACGCCACCGTGGTCGGCAAGCTGATCGAGAACGTGTCGAAATATTCCGGATCGCTGTTCCTGGAATACCGCGTTCCGGTGGTCGAGGGCTTGCGAGTTTCGGCGGGCATGTTCCATGTCGGCCGCAGGGCCGTCAACGCGCTCAACCAGGGCTTCGTCCCGGGCTACGAGACGTTCGACCTTGGCGCCAGCTACACGTTCGACCTTCTGGGCAACCGCACCACCGCGCGCATCTACGGCGAGAACGTCACCGGAAAGCGCTACTGGGCATCGACCGGATCGAGCCTTCTCGCACAGGGCCTGCCGGCGACGGTCAAGCTGAGCCTTTCCACTCAGTTTCCGTAAGCAGGCAAACGGGGAACGGGCCGTCAGGAAGGGCCGGGCGGAAAGGCAATCCGGACCGTCAGGCCCGAGGCATTCCCGGGGATCGTGCAGGCTGCATCGTGCAGGGCTGCGATCGCCGCCACCAGCGCCAGGCCGAGCCCCGAACCCTCGGTATGGCGGCTGGCATCGAGGCGATAGAACCGCCGGAAGACGTTGGCGCGCTCCGACACCGGGATACCTTGCCCGGTATCGGACACCTCGGCCACGATGCCCCCATTTTCCACGAAGAGCCGGGATGTGATCGTCGTTCCGGCAGGCGTGTGGACGATGGCGTTCTCCACCAGGTTGGTGAAGAGCTGCGCGAGCAGTTCCCCGTCGCCGTCCACTACGACGCCCGGTGCGTGGTCGGCGAGATAGATGTGCTCGGCATCCTCAGCCACCGGGGCATAGGCCTGATGGACGCGGTCCATCAGTTCGCTGAGATCGACCTGCGTGAAGCGCCGGCGCCCGACCCCACCTTCGAGCGCGCCGATCCGCAGCAGCGCCTGAAAGGTCGCGAGGATACCGGACGTCTGTTCAAGGGCGTCGTCGATCATCGCCGGTTCGATCTCGGGGCTGTCCTGCATCTGCTCAAGCCGCTGGTGCAGACGGCTGAGCGGCGTGCGCAAATCATGCGCGATGTCGTTCGAAACCTGCCGCAGGGCCTCCATCGCCGCCGCGTTGCGATCAAGCATCCGATTCAGGTTCCGCGCGAGTTCGTCGAATTCCGGGCCTAGGCCGATCATCGGCAGCCGCTCCGCTCGGTCCCCCTCGACGATGCGATCGACCGCGCCGTTTACCCGGTCGAGACGACGCACGAAGAGCCTCCCGGTGAGATATCCGCCCAGCAGTGCGAAGAGCGTGATGCCGATCCCGCTGAGCAGGGTGAAGCGGCCGAGCCGGTGGCGCAGCATCTGCACGTCGTAGTTGTCGCTGGCCACGACCAGCCGCAACCCGTCCGGCAGACGCGCGCCGAGCGTAGTCATGCTTTCCCGGCGCATGCCTTGCTGGCCCGGCTCGGGCTCTATCACGTTCACCGTGCTCCAGCCCTCCGTCATCGCCGTCGCCGGAAGATCGCCGAACAGGCGGCGGCCTGCGACATCGAGCAGCAGGTAGCGATAGGGTGCCTCGGGACGAACGCCTGCGTGACGGGCCATCGCGTCGGTCAGGCCGGATTGCCCGAGTTGCGCGTATTCGCCCTGAAGCACGCTCATCTCCGCCTGCAGGCCGCCGTTCGTCGCTTCGGTGGCATAGCGCCCGATCTGCTCTTCGACGACGATCAGCAGCGCGGCCGCACCGATGGCGAAGACCCCGGCGAGAAGCAGCGCGAAACGGAAGGCCGCGCTACGGATCGGCCCGGAAGCCCGGCGCTCAGGCCGGTGCTCAGGCGGCATCGATTCGATACCCCGCGCCGCGCAAGGTCTGGATCAGTTCCTTGCCGAAGCCGCGATCCACTTTCGCGCGCAACCGGCTCATGTGGCTCTCGATCACGTTGGTCTTGGGGTCGAAGTGGAACGACCAGACGTTTTCCAGCAGCATGGCCCGCGTGACCACTTCGCCCGCGTGGAGCATCAGGTATTCCAGCAACTTCAGTTCCTGCTGCTGCAGGTCGATACGCTGGCCACCACGCATCACCGTCCGCTTCACCCGGTCAAGTTCAAGATCGTCTATCCGCAGCAAGGTCTGCAGTTCGACGATCGGCGGCCGCCGCGCGAGCGCATTCACCCGGGCGAGCAGTTCGCTGGCCGCGAAAGGCTTGGCAAGGTAATCGTCGGCCCCGGCTTCCAGGCCCTCGACCCGGTCCTCCACCCCGTTCATCGCGGTCAGGAACAGCGCCGGACTTCGTACGCCCATCGCCCGCAAGGCCTTGAGCGCCCCTAGCCCGTCGAGCCCCGGCACCATGCGGTCGAGGATCAGCACGGCATGATCGCCGGTCGAACCCAGGAAGATCGCGTCCTGTCCGGTGGAGCAGACATCCACGACATGTCCGGCCGCGCTCAACACGCGCTCGAGGTGCGCCTTGGTCGCGTCGTCGTCCTCGAGAAGCAGGATTTTCATGCCGTGTCCTTTTTCGCTCGCATCGGATGCATCTGCAAGTTGGCAAAAAACAATGTTTCAATCATCTTGGGCAAAGGTTCAGTTGTTTATGTTCGCGTCATAGAGCAGTCCCGCTCTTAAGGATGCCATGATGAAAACTTCCAGCATCATCGTCGCACTTGCCCTGGTGGGTGCCGGATCTTCGGTTGCGTCGGCCAAGCCCGCCGCGCTGAAAGGCGGGGAATACGCCGCCCAGGCCAAGGTCACTCTCGCATCGGCGCGCATCGCCGCGCTGAAGGCACGGCCCGGCACGATCACGGACCAGGAACTGGAGAAGGAAAAGGGCGGCAGCGGCCTGCGCTATTCCTTCGACATCACCAGCCACGGCAAGCCATTCGAAGTGGGCGTCGATGCCAAGACCGGCGCGATCCTCGAGAATGCCGCCGAAGGCAAGAACCCGGACTGATACACCTGCGACGGGGCGGTTGCGCAACCGCCCCGCCCTCTTTGCAAAGACACCCTACCGGTATGGACAGGCATCGTTTTAGGCACTCCGTAGCGATCTTGCTTGCCGTGGCCGTCACCGGTTGCGCGCGCTACACCCCCCTGCCGCTCTCGACCGCCGCCCCGCTTGCGCCGAGCCTCGGCGCCCTCGATGCATCGGCGCCGCAAGCTCCCCTGACCGTCGCGCAGGTGATAACGCTGGCGCTCGCCAACAACCCCGACCTCAAGGCAGCGCGCCTGCAACGCGGCATCGCCGCCGGACAGACGGAGCAGGCCGGGCTGCTTGCCAACCCCTCGCTGAGTGCTGCGTTCCTGCCGCTACTGTCGGGTGCCGGAACGGTTCCCGCCTGGAACCTCGGCCTCGCGCAGGACATCAAGAGCATCCTGACGTACAAGTCGCGCCAGCGCGCGGCCCGTGCCAGCGAGCGGCAAGTGGACGCCAGCGTCGTCTGGCAGGAATGGCAGGTCGCAGGCCAGGCCCGGCAGATCGCCACCGACCTGATCATCGGCGCCCGCAACCGCCAGAACTATCTCGCGGCCTATCAGCTCCTCGCCGAACGCAGCGCCAAGCTGGACAAGGCCCTCGCCAGCCAGACCGTCACGCTGGTGACCGTCGCTCCCGATCGTGTCGCTCTGCAATCCGCCCGCTCCGCGCTGGACGCGCTCGACCAGCAGCAGTTGAACCTGCGACACCAGCTCAATGCTCTGCTGGGCCTGTCCCCGGAAGTGGTTGTCCCCCTCGCCGCCGAGCCTGATCTGCCGCCGTTCGATCCCGCGCAAGTGCGCGGCGAGATCGCCACCCTGCCCGATCGGCGACCGGACCTGCTGGCCCTGCGCATGGGATATGCAGCATCTGACGAGCAACTGCGTCAGGCGATCCAGTCGCAGTTCCCCGACCTCATCCTCGGCGGCAGCGTCGCCAGCGACAATGCCAAGGTCATCAATGGCGGCCCGAACCTGCAGATCGGCCTGCCGATCTTCGATCAGGGCCAGGCCGCCGTCGCGACTGCCCGCGCGACCCGCGCACAGTTGCATGCCGATTACGATGCCCGCCTCTCCGCGGCCATCGGCACGATCGGTTCGCTGCTGCGCGAGTATGAGCAGTTGTCGGCGCAACTGGAGGTCGCCAGGCGCGACCTGCCGAACGCACGCGCCGCCGCCGCTCGCGCCCAGGCCGCGTTCGGCGCATCAAATCTGGACGAGCGCGGCTATGTCGACCTCGTCCTGAACCGCTTCACCAAGGAACAGGAAATCATGACGCTGGAGCTTGCCCTGCTCGATCGCCAGATCGCGATCCAGACGCTTGTTGGCGCCGGGCTGCCGACCGTCGATCTTGAATCGACGACCCCGGTGGACGCCCGATGAAAAGGCTTTTCGCTTTCTCGGCCGTGGCGCTGCTGGCGGGCTGCGGCTCGAATGCACCGACCCCGACCCCGTCGCCCACCGTGCTCGTCACCACGATCCCGGCCAGGCAGGGTTCCCTGCCGGCAACGGTCGTGGCCTACGGATCGGTCGGCCCGGCCCTCAACGGCACCATGACGTTCAGCGAGGCCCAGCCCGGCCAAGTGACCGCACTGGCCGTCGCGCCGGGCATGGCCGTGCATGCCGGACAGACGCTGGCGACGTTCGTCACCGCGCCCGCATCGCGCAGCGGCTACCTGCAGGCCGTGACCGCCCTTGCCGCGGCACGCAAGCAGGAGGCCAGCACCGCGCAGCTCCTGTCCCAGCAGCTCGCCACGCGCGACCAGCTGACCCAGGCCACCAAGGCCGTCACCGATGCGCAGACCGCGCTCGCCGCCTTGCAGGCGGACGGCGCCGGCCGAGCCAGCCACACCATCGTCGCCCCGTTCGACGGGGTCGTCACGACCGTCGCCGTCGCGCAAGGGGACCGCACGCAGGCCGGAGCCCCGATCCTCACCGTCGCCAAGGCAGGCGGAATCGTCGTCACCGTCGGCGTCGATCCGGCGGCGCGAGCCGGGGTCGCCGTCGGCCAGTCGGCCAGCCTCAAGCGCCTTTCGGGCGGCGGCGACCTGCGCGGCAAGGTGATCCGCGTGGACAGCGCACTGAACGCGACCAGCCGCCTCATCGACGTCGATCTCAGCTTCCCGGCCGGTACGCTACTGCCGGGCGAATCGATGCAGGTCGCGATCGAGACGGGCGCAGTCCAGGGCTGGGTCGTGCCGCACAAGGCGGTCGTCACCGCCGGAGGTCCATCCCGCGTGTTCCAGGTCATCGGCGGCAAGGCCCAGTCGGTGCCCGTTCAGGTCCTGCTCTCGTCCGACAAGGGCGATGTAGTCCAGGGCAAGCTCGACGCCAGCCGCCCGCTGATCGTCGATGGCGCCTATCAGGTCGATGACGGCGGAGCCGTACGCCGGAGCAACCGATGATCGAGAAATTGCTGGGCTCGCAGTCGCGGGCCATCGTCCTGGTCGCGCTGGCAATGGCGCTCGCCGGGATCGTCGCCGCCCTCGCACTGCCGATCGGGCTGTTCCCGCAAGTCTCCTTCCCCCGCGTTGTGGTGGACCTCGATGCCGGCAGCCGCCCTGCCGACCAGACCGCGCTGACCGTCACGCGCCCGGTGGAAGAGGCGATCCGCGCCATTCCCGGCGTGCAGAACGTGCGTTCGGAAACGAGCCGGGGCTCCGCGCAGATCTCGGTCGATTTCGGCTGGGGCCGCGACATGATCGCCAGCACCCTGCTGGTCGATACCGCCGTTGGCCGGGTCGTGCCGACGCTGCCTGCGGGCACGCAGTACGACGTGCGCCGCATGGATCCCACGGTCTTCCCGATCATCTCCTACGCGCTGGTTTCCGACAAGGTCGACCCGGTCACCCTTCAGGATTTCGCCAGGTATCAGATCACCCCCCTGCTCTCGTCGATCAGCGGCCTGGCGCGCATCGGCGTGCAGGGCGGTGACACGGCGGAAGTGCAGGTCCTCGCCGACCCGCACCGCCTGGCCGACTACAACCTGTCGATGACCGACCTCTCCACCGCCATCAAGAACGGCAACGTCCTGAGCGCAGTGGGCCAGGTGCAGGATCGCGGCCGCCTCTCGCTGGTGATCGCCGACCGCAGCGTCAGCAGCGCGGCGCAGATCGGCGACATCGTGGTCAAGGCCACGCCCACCGGCGTGGTGCGCGTGCGTGACGTCGCGACCGTGCAGAACGGTGCACTTCCGGTCTGGCAGCGCATCGTCGAAGACGGCAAACCGGCCGTCCTCTTCAACATCTACGAACAGCCGGACGGCAACGCGGTCAAGATCGCGCAGGAAGTCGAGCAGAAGCTGAACGGCCTCAAGCTGCCGCCGGGCGTCAAGCTGGTGAACTGGTACGACCAGAGCCAGCTCGTCACGCAGTCCGTCTCCAGCGTGCGCGACGCGGTGCTGATCGGCCTCGTCCTCGCCGGTCTCGTCCTCTTGTGGTTCCTGCGCAGCTGGCGGGTGACGCTGGTGGCGGTGATCGTGGTGCCGGCAACGCTGGCCATCACCGTGCTGGTGCTGAGCATGCTGGGGATGAGCTTCAACATCATGACCCTTGGCGGCATCGCAGCGGCGGTCGGCCTGCTGATCGACGACGTCATCGTCATGGTCGAGCATATCGCCCGCCGCGCAGGGGCAAAGGACGCCGACGGCAATCTCGCCGGAGACGCCGCCGTCATGCCCGCCGCGCGGGAGTTCATGACCCCGCTGACCGGGTCGAGCATGGCGACGCTGATCGTCTTCCTGCCTCTCTCGTTCCTGACCGGCGTGACCGGCGCGTTCTCCAAGGCGCTGTCGGTGACGATGGCGGCGGCGCTGGCGATCTCCTGGGCGATGACCGCATTCGTCGTGCCCATTCTCGCCCGCCGACTGGTGGACTTCAACAAGTGGCATGACCCCGGCGCGGCCGGAGAGGGCCGTCTCGCACACGTCCACGACGGCGCGCTCGACCGCCTGTCCGCGCGGCCCTGGCTGCTCGCGGTGATCGCGGTGCCGCTGCTCGTCATCGGCTACGTCGGATATTCCAATGTGCCCACCGGGTTCATGCCCAAGGTCGACGAGGGCGGCTTCGTCATGGACTACCGGACACCTGCGGGCACCTCTCTGGACGAAACCGGCAGGCAGGTTGGCCAGATCGACGCGATGCTGCGCGCCAATCCCGAAGTCGCGACGTTCTCCCGCCGCCTCGGCACCGGCCTTGGCGGAGACCTTGGCCAGAGCTACCACGGCGACTACTTCGTGCGCCTGAAACCGGACCACAGCCGCCCCACCGAGGAAATCGCCGCCGCCGTAGCCGACGAGATCGCCGTCAAGGTGCCCGGCGTGCAGGTCGAGGTCGCGCAGCTGATCGAGGACCTTATCGGCGATCTCACCGCCGTGCCGCAGCCGATCGAGGTCAAGCTCTACGCCTCGGACCCGTCGATCCTCGAAGGAGAAGCGCAGAAGGTCGCCGCGACGATCAGCAAGATCTCCGGCGTCGTCGAGGTCAACGACGGTGTCCAGCTGGCAGGCGATGCGCTCAACGTCCATGTCGATCCGGTTCGCGCCGGGATGGAAGGGGTCGCCCCCGCCGACGTCGAGAGCCAGCTGTCCACCGCGCTGACCGGCGCCGTCGCGACGACGCTGGCCCAGCCCAACAAGGCCGTCGATGTCCGCGTGCGCCTGCCCGACGCCATGACCATGAGCGAAGCGGGTCTTGCCCAGCTGCCGATCCGGGCCACCGATGGCCACGTCTTCCCGCTGTCACGCGTGGCGACGATCGAGCCGGTCACCGGGCAGCCGCAGATCGGGCGCGAGAACCTGGAGCCGATGATCGCCGTCACCGGCCGTATCCAGGGCCGCGGGATCGGCGCGGCAGTCGCCGACGTCACCACCGCCCTCGACAAGCCCGGCGCCCTGAGCCCCGGCGTGCGCTACGAGCTGGGCGGCCTCTACCAGCAGCAGCAGATCGCGTTCTCCGGCCTCATCAAAGTGTTCGCCGCCGCGCTGATCGCCGAACTGGTGTTGCTGCTGGTACTGTACCGCCGCTTCTGGCTGCCGGTCATCATCATAGGCTGCTCGCTGCTCTCGACGACCTCGGTGTTCACGGCGCTGTGGCTGGCGGGCGTCGATCTCAACATCACCGCGCTGATGGGGATGACGATGATCATCGGCATCGGCACCGAGATGGCCATCTTCTACGTCTCGGAGTTCGAGGAACTGGCCCACACCATGCCGCCGGAGCAGGCCACGCGCGAGGCAAGCCGCAACCGCCTGCGGCCGATCACGATGACGACGCTGGCCGCGATCCTGACGCTGCTGCCGCTCGCCTTCGCAATCGGGCAGGGATCGGGCATCCAGCAACCCCTGGCCATCGCGATCATCGCCGGTCTGCTGCTGCAGTATCCGCTGGTCCTGCTGGCGATGCCGGTGCTGGTGCGGCTGACCCTGCCGAAGACCGCGTGACCGTTACCCCAGGCGCGACCAGATGGCCCTTCCGGTCCGTTCGAACCGCGCCTGGGAATACTCGTCCAGCATCTGCGCCCGGGCCTGCCGCCCCAGCGCCGCGAGGGCATCGGGGGCGGACAGGGCTTCGCGCAGCGTCGTGGCGAGCGAAACCGGATCCTCGGGCTCGGCAAGCCATCCGTTGACCTGCGGCCGGACCGAGAAGGCCAATTCGCCCACGCGCGATGCGATTACCGGAAGGCCAGCAGTCAACGCTTCGTGGGCGGCAATGCAGAAGCCCTCCCGCCGCGAAGGCTGGAGGTAGAGGTGCAGGGTTTCAAGGAAGGCCCGAGGTTCGGTGGAGTAACCGGTGAGGCGCAGTCCTTCGATACCGGCTTCGGCAGCCAGTGCCGCCAGTCGCGGGCCTTGCGCACCGTCGCCCGCAATGGCGATCTCGAAGGGAACCGGGGGACGGAACCCCTGCTCTCGCAATCGGACCAGCGCCGCGATCAGCACGTCGTAGCCCTTGGCCGGGTGAAGCCTGCCGAGACTGCCGAGACGCAGGACTTCCCCCGGCTGCCAGGCGCGCGCCTGGGGCATCGCGGGATCGGCGGCATAGATCGGCCATGTCGCCAACCGGTCCGCAGGGACACCGAGGCGCCGGGCGGTGAGTTCCTCGACCACACGCGAATCCGCCACCCACATTGCCGCGCGGGCTTGAAGCAGGCGCAGGAGACGCTCGTTCCAGGGCTTGAGGAAGGCGTTATGCTGCCATGCGATCACGGGAATTCCCAAATGCGGCCCCAGTACCAGCCCGAGGATCGTCGCGCGGCTGAGCGAGGTCCACAGATGGGTCGCCTCCCACCCGCGCAGTTCGCGGGTCAGCCATCGGGCGGCGGCGAGATGGTCGGCCTCTCCGCCTTCGCGCACCGCGACATCGAGGCCCGCCGCCTCCATGGCAGGCAGAGCCCTGCCGTCGCGGCGGGTCAGGGCAAGGACGCGGACTTGTGCACCGGCACCGCGCAGCACCGCAAGGATGGCAGGCACCGGAAGCGCCGCGCCGCCACCCTCCAGCGAGTTGATGACATAGGCGATCCGGGGACCCGTCATCACCGGCCGCTGGTGCGCCATACGAGGACCGCGAGCAATCCGTTGGCCACGACCGCCTGCGCCACCGCCTGGATGCCCGCCCCCATCAACCCGAAGGTCGTCAGCAGCCAGGGCAGCAGCGGCAGGAAGGCGAAGCTCGACAGCAGGTTGGCCCACATCGACCGGGCCGGGTGGCCAAGCGCCGTAAGTGCGGAAGTGCACGGCGGGCCGATCAGCGCTATAGCGCGCGCGGCGACCAGCGCGATCATCACGCCCGCAGCGGCTCCGAAAGCCGGGCCTGCCATCAGGCGGATGATCTGGGTCGGGAAAATCCCAACTATCAGCACGACGGGAACCGCCGCCAGCACCGCGATGCCGACGACCTTGAGAAGCGTCTGGCGCAGCGCCCTGCCGCCGTATCCACCCGCAACGATGTGAGCCAGTTCGGCGTAGGAGGCATTGCCGAGGATCTGCGCGGGCTGCGCGAGGATGACGGTAGCGCGCTGCGCGACCGCGAAGAGGCCCGCCATGGCCGGTCCCATCACCCATCCGATGACCAGCGGCGCGACGCGGCCGGTCAGGTCTCCGAGGGTCACGTCCGCATTGCTCGCCAGCATGAAGCGCCAGATGCCGGTGTTGTCGTCGGTCACCCGGCCGTGTTCGGGACGCACTATCGCATTGCCCAGGCGCTTCGCCGCCATCCACAGGCCGAGACCCCACATCGCGGCGAATTCCGCCAGAGCCGCGAGCAGCCATGCGAAGAGGAACGATTTCACGCCCCATCCGCACGCGATCACCACCAATGTCCCGATCAGCCTTACCGTAGGCTGCACGAGGTTGTGCAGGCCCAGCAGATCGAAGCGCCCGCACAGTTGCAGGTAGCCTGAAGGCGTCGAGCGCACCGATCCCAGCACAGCGAAGGCGTAGTACGGCGCAAAGGCCATCGCCTTCGGAGACCAGCCGAGATGGGGACCGACGAACGGCACCAGCACCATCGCCGAGATCACTGCGAGGGCGCCCCCGGCCAGTTCGACCTTGGCGCCGAAGCGCAGCAATCGCGAAAGGCGGTGAGCTTGCCCATCGCGGTCGGCCTCGGCACCATAGCGCACGATCGCCTGCCACGAGGGGAATTCGATCACGCCGCAAACCGTGGTGACATAGGCATGGACGAGGACCAGCACGCCGTAGTCCTTCGGCCCCAGGTAACGCGTCGCCAGCAGCAGATAGCCCAGGCTCATGATGCCCGCGCCCGCCTTGCCTCCCAGCACCAGGCCAAGGCTCGCAAAGATGCGGCGGACCCGGCTCGCCGGTCGATCGGTCACCATTCGCCCATCAGGATTTTCGGCGCGACGTGCTGTTGCCCATTCATCGTGCGCTTCTAGCGACTTGCTATCCGACATTACCAGTCTTTGTACTCACGCCGGAACGAGCTTGAGATGGCGGTTATCCCGGCGGCGCCGTTCCGCGAAAGCCGCTACGGCATTCGCGGCACGAATGGAAGACGGGGTGTCCTGAAGATCGAAGCTCTGCGCGAACAGGTCCTGCTGCACGGTACGGTAACGGGTCGCGTGAAGCTCTTCGGCCCGCTCCAGCGCCTGTGGCAATGCTTCGGGCCGGGTGATGACCTCCCCGGCCGTCCAGTGCCGGAAGTTGGGGTCGCCATGCCACTCGTGGCCATGGGTGTTCAGGAAGATGCAGGGCCGCGGCCGCAGCAGGAATTCGTAGACCTGGCTGCTCGCGTCGCCGAGATAGACGTCGGCCGAGAGAGTGTAGCTCATGTCGGTCGATGCCCGGCTGCCGAGATCGACCTTGATGTTGTCGCCGCGCAGGAAACGGGGCGGTATCTCTCCTGCCCGATCGACCGTCAGCCTGTCGATCGTCACCACGTATTGCCGCTGGAACAACATCACGTGCGGGGCGAACAGCAACCCTTGGTCGGCGCGTCCCAGGAACTGCTCGAAGACGCCGTGGCCGTGGCGATACCATGAAGACAGGTGCGGCGACGGGTGGGGGTTGTAGAGCACGACCTGCTCCACGGTGGGAAGAAAGCTGACCTGCCGGGTTTCGCGGACCAGATCGAACTTGGGGTAGCCGACGATGGTGATCGCCTCGGGGGCCATCCCGGCTTCCTGAACGAGCCGGTCGCGGATCTTGGGGCCTGAGCACAGCACATGGTCGAAGCAGGCGCTGGCCTTGTTGAAACCGATGGCCCTGTCGCCGGCGCCGTGCCGAGTGTGAACGATGCCGAGGTTGGTGAGACCGTATCGCTTCTTGAGGATCAGCGAGGTCTTCTCCGCCACCACCAGTACGTCAAGACCACGGAAAAACGCCAGATTGTCCCGATAGATCAGCAGCTTTCCTGCAGGCACCACTTTGCCGAGCAGTGCATCCACCCGCCGCGACAGCGGGGACGGTTCGAGTTCAACATGTTCGATGGTCGAGCCGATATGTGCGCCGCCGATGCGCCGCACCTCGGCCGCCAGCCCCGCGTTCGTCGTGGCGACCACGATCTTCCCGCCGAAGCCGATCTCGACGAGGGCCATTGCGATCGGAAGACTATGGGCGACCTGGTGTATCTGGTCGTGATTGAACAGGAATCCGATGCGCATAGTCGCTTGACTCCGCGACCTGCGAAGACCCGCACCCCATCCGTCACAATTTTTTCCACGTCACGCGGCCCTGACGCTGCGGCGCAGTTCCCCGTAAGCGGCGAAAAGCCCCTCGAAATGCTGGAGGTTGCTGACGACCTTGCGTTGGCCTTGCGGGATTTGCGGGCTCTCGCAGAATTTCACGATCGCATTCGCCAGCGAGAAACGGTTGCCGGCCTTGAAGGTCAGCCCGCCGCCGTTCAGCGCATGATCGGCAGCGCCCCCCGCATCGGGTACGATCACGGTTGTTCCGCTGGCCCGTGCTTCGGCGCCAACCATGCAGAAGGTCTCGGCCTCGCAGCCGTGGACGACAGCATCGGCGCTCGCCAGGATTGCGGCGAAGGCAAAGCGATCGCGCTCGGGCTCGAACAGGCGGACGTGCGGATTGCCGGCGATAGCGCTGCGGATCGCGCGCTTCTCGCGACCTTCGCCGAACAGGACCAGGCCCACCGGCACTTGCGCACTCGCCGCGACGACCGCATCCACCACCATCGGCCAGCGCTTTTCCGGCGCCAGCCTGCCCGCCGCCACCAGCAGTCGGGCATTCGGATCAAGGCCGCACAGGGCCAGAAGCCGTGCCCGCAGTTCCGGATCACGTCGCTCGGGCGTGAAAACGCCGGTTTCGACGCCGAGCGGATGAACGCGCACGCCGGACACCCCGCCATCGCGAAGCCTGCCTGCGAGGTCGTGGTTGGCGCAGACGGTCATGTCGAACGCCAGGCCGAGTTCGCGCAAGTGATCCCAATAGCGCTCGAACCCGCGATCGATACGGGAGCGCGCCAGAAACGGCTCAAACCAGCGATAGGCGTAGGCGGACAACGGATCGGCGTGCATCACCAGGCTGCGGCGCGCGTTGCCCTGCCAGCGGGCCACCATGGCCGGACTGCGCCAGGGCGACGAGACCTCCACCACATCGGGTTTCTGCGCATCCAGTGCGGCATGCAGCGCGGCCTCGTCGGCGAAGTAGCCGTACTTGCGGTCCAGCGGGAAGCGCGGGGACGGCAACGTGACGATCGATGCGCCGGGGCCGCGCTCGACGATCGCATGTTCCTCGCCCGGGACGATGACGACGATCTCGTGGCCGAGTTGCGGCCCGATCCGCAGCTTCTGCTCGATATAGGTACGCACCCCGCCGCCCTGGGGGCTGTAAAAGGCGCAGACATCGACGATTTTCAAGGCTCAGCCCTTTCGCTTGAGCGGCGCGACGCCCAGGCCGCTGCGATAGTTCATCAAGATGGACAGCAGTGTCGGCCCGGCACCGGTTGTCACTGCAACCCTGGCCGCCTTCGGCTTGCTCCAGCCCAGCTTCGGGTTTCCGGAGAAGCCGATGCCATCGACGGTCCATCCGAACTTGCGATTGCCATCCCTGTCATGCAGCAGCGAGACCGCATATGTGCCCGGTCCCGGAACACGGATGCACAAGCGGACACTTCCTGTCTGCGGAACCGGCACCTCGACCCGTCGGAAAACCTTTCCGGCGTTGAGCAGGACGTTATCGTCCGCCAGGAAGTCTTCGTCGTTGGCGGGATAGACTTCCAGCTTCAGGGAGCCCTGCCGGTCCTTCAGTCCCTCGACATCGACCAGCAGCGACGGCCCCTGCTCATCCCGGCGGCATTGCCCTTCCTTCTTGCCCAGGTCAGGCGAAGAGGGGAGCGCCGCCGCGCCGAGCAGCAGGGCAGTCACAAACAGCGACGTGGCGCGGATCACCATGCGTCGACGGCTCGGCGCAGCAGGTCGGACATCACCAGACCGAGCCCCAGGACAAGGTGCACCAGCAGGATCGCCGAGGCCATCATCGTCATGAGCGCGGCGATGTCGGTCTCGTGACCAAGCGTGAAGACGGCGATGCCCGCGAAGACCACGTCCTTGTTCGGGATGAACGGCAGGCGCGAGATCAGCAGGCGCATCGTCGCCAGCAGCAGCCACCACATCGCCGGGACCGAGGGGAGTACCATGTGCCACAGCACCGCCGAGAGGATCGTCGTAAGGACGATGCGCCCCAGATGCATGAAGGTGATGTACCAGAGCGCATCCCGGTCCAGCGAGAATATCCGGCGCCGGAACGCCATCGCCAGGATCGACGTCGCCAGCACCACCGAAAGCGACAGCATGACCGCCCGGTTCTCGAACCCGATCGTGGACGAGCCCAGGAAGGGCCACAGCACCACCAGCAGGACGAGCGTGACGCCGTTGCCCGTCATCGCGGACAGGATCGACACGTCCTTGATCGCTCCGAAGGGCGCTGCGGTCATGGCGGCACGCTGGCGCGCCCAGGTGTAGAAATAGGCTTCGCCCAGGTAGCCGAGCAGGAGTTCGTTGCACACCAGCTTGCGCAGCAGCGCCGCGAAACCTTCCACGGGGAGCTGCCACAAGCGGCGATAGATGAACCACTCGCTGCCGGGACCGGCGAGATAGCTGAGCGCGAAGACGATCCAGAAGCCCGGATCGCGAGGGACCATGGACAGGATCCGCACCGTGTCCATGCCGCGCAGCTCGAGGACCACCCCAAGCGCGATCAGGATCGAGAACAGGACCGGCAACAGCGCAGTCCGGCGCTTCCACGATAGCGTATCCTGCGCGCGAAGCATCACGTTCGGTCGTTCCGCCATTGAAAGAGAAGGGGGCTGAAGCACAAGGAATTCCTTGAGAGTGAACGGGATATCCAGGGGAGGTTCGCGATTATCGCAGCGTTGGCGAGGCCATCAGGACCCGCATATGTCTGGCCGAAGCAATGGCCCGCCGCATGGTCGTCACGTAGGCTCCGGCAGCGATCTCGACAGTAAAGCGGTGCGAATACTCGCGCTGCATCGGGCCGGGCCGCGGAAGCTCGTCCGCATGCGCAATTTCCCGCGCCATCGCGTCGATGTCCCCGACCGGCACCAGCGTGGCGCGCACCCCTCGTCCGGCCAGTTCCTTCATGCTGGAGGAACAGTCGGTGGCGACGATCTGAAGCCCGGCGGCGATCGCTTCCAGGACGACGGCCGGCACGCCCTCGTAGTTCGAGGAAAGCAGAAGGCAGTCGGCGTCCCGCAGATAAGGGTCGGGATCAATCACATGGCCGCGGAAGCGCACCTTTTCCTCGATCGCCAGACCGCGCACGAGCGCTTCGAGTTGCGCCCGTTCCGGCCCGTCGCCCACGATCGTGAGTTCGTCGCCCGGCCTGAAGCCGGCTGCGAAGGCCCGCAGCATGACTTCGAGGTTCTTCTGGGGCACGAGACGCGAAAGCGCCAGGAAGCGATAGCGATGGCGGCTCCTCTGAATGCGGGGGATCGCCAAGAGACGGTCATAGCGCGCCTCGGTGAGCGCCGGATCGTGGATGGTCGTGACACGATGTGCCCCCACTGACATGGATTGGACGATCTCGCCGTGCATGGGTTCGGCCAGCGCCACGAACCGGTCCAGAGTCATCCCCTGCACCCGCAACCACAACTGGTAGACGCGCCGCCGGAAGATCGACTTGTCGCGCCGCACGAGGTCGTTGCTCACCTTGCTCACGATGGGCGGGCAGCGCTCGCCCAGCAGGAGGCGGGCGGCGACGCAGACGATCGCGTATGTGTTGCCGGGGCAGAAGATCACGTCCACCCGCTCGCGGGAAAGATGCAGGAAGAAGCACCAGATCATCCAGAGCGTCTCGAACCGCGCGGTCGGCACGCGGCTCGAGACGATCCGGTAGTCGAGGTGCGCGCTGACGCGCCCCCGATCCGAGCCTTCGTCCCGTCCCAGGACGATGGACACCTGGTGGCCGGTCTGCTGCCAGCGTTCAGCCAGATTGAGAGCCACACGCTCGACCCCACCGGGTTCGAAGCTGTGGATGGGTATTGCGATCCGCAAGGGCTCCGTCATGCCCATGGGACTCCGCGCCCCGACAGGACCCGCACTCCCCGGTGCGGGGATATGCAAATTATTTCAGAAGGTCGGCGTAGCGGCCCGGGACATGGCGACGGGAGAAAGCCCGCAAGGTGGCATCGATGCTGGCGACGATCGAGACCTTGGTCATGTCCCCGGGGTGAACCGCCAGCCGCAAGGTCCGCAGCGGCTGCAGCGCCGGCCGCGCCAACGCCGCGAAGGCCAGCGAGGACGCCGTGCGCATCGTGCTGCGCGATGCCCAGGTGACTACCGGTCCGCGCGCCAGCGGCTTGTCTTCTTGCCCCGGTCGCCACACGCGCATGTGGTCCTCGGCCAGGGCAAAGCCGCATTCACCCAGCGCCTGCATCGCGCCCGGACCGTAGAGCCAGGCGGGCGCGATGAAACCGGCGGCCGGTTTGCCGATGATGTCCTCGACCAGCGCCTTGCCGTCGCGCATGCGCTGCAGGGCCTCGGCATGGGAAAGGCCCAGGAACTCCCCCTCGCCCGCCGTCATGTGCCGCGCCTTCAGGCTGGCCGCGCCCTTGTGCTCGGCGGTATCGCGGTGGAACCAGCCATGCACGAACATCTCCACCCCGCTGTCCGCCCAGGCACGCAGCCGGGCCTGGAACCCGCGCGCCTCGGCAAGCGGAGCACGGCCCCAGTGATCGGGCACCACCAGCATGGCATAACGCGCCGGGCCGAGCCGCGCCTCGATCAGGTCGGCAAGCCGGTCCACCTGGCTTTCGAAGCAGGGCGCGACGTCGTGGATCGAGGCCAGCAGGCGCTTCTCAGAAACTTGCATCGAAACCTATCCTGATCGAGCGCGGACGCATCGGCGTCTGCTGCATTCCATCGGCGACGGAGAAGGGATTGCCAAAGGCGAATGTATTCGCACGGGTATTGAGCAGGTTGTCGAGGTCCAGCGCCAAGCCCCATTTGCCGAAGCCCAGTCGCGCGCCCGTCGATACGTCGTAGTAGCGCCCCTGCCCCAGCGCGAAAGGCGCCGGGATCGCGAGCTTGGAATGGCCGACGTAGCGTACCGCAGCATCGAGCGTGAGCCGCGCCCACGACAATTCCCGGTCGTACTTGCCCGCCACGCGCCAGCCTTCGTCGGCGATGTTGGGCAAGTCGCGATCGGTGGCGTCGGCGAAGGCGGGCGCGGGCCTCGACAAGTCGCTGGAATTGAGGAAGCCCGCCGCTTCGAACGACAGGTGGTCCTGCGCGCGCCATGCCAGCGAAAACGCCACGTTCTTCACACGGCCGGAACCGATGTTGGCGATATAGGGTAGCCCGTCCAGGCCCACGAGATCGGCCTGCACGTCCCGCCACTGCGCCAGCGAGACCGCGAGGCTTCCCGAGAGGCGGGCATCCTTCTCCATCCCGAAACGAACGCCCGCCTCGACGGTGCGGATACGGTCGGCCCCGAAACGCTCGGCGCTCTGCGAGTTGGAGGAACCCGTCACTTGCAGCCCGCCGGGACGATAGCCCTGCTGAAAACGGCCATAGACGAGCAGTCCGGGCCGCGCCGTCCACGAAATCGCGGCAGAGGGAAGGAACCGCTTCTGGGTGCGTACGGGCTCGAAGTCCTCGGAGGCCATCTGCCCGATGAACTGGCTCGTCTGCCGCACGTAGCTCAGCCGTCCGCCTGCGGTCAGCACGAGCGTTTTCGTAATCGGCACCCCGACTTCCCCGAACCCGGCCAGGTCGAGCGTCGTGTTCGACAGGCTGGTGAGCAGGTCCGGTGAGCCGGGCGTGCCCATGCTGCGCACGACCCGGTCGTCGTTGTGCACGACGCCGAACCCGGCCAGCCAGGTCCCCGAACCGCCCCAACTGCCGGACAATCGCGTCTCGTGGGACAGGAGGTGCACCGTGATCTCTTCGGTGAACTCGGTCGGCGATGCGGCTCCGCCAGGCGTCGCGTCGAACGTGGAATCGATCGTGTGATCGGCGTAGCCGGTGGAGGACACCAACTGCACCGTGCCCCAGTCCCGCCGCACCGTGAGGTCGGCGAGTCGATAGTCGTTGTCGAACGGTTGCGCGATCGCGGACCGGCGGGTCAGGTCCGGCTCGCCCCGCAAGGTGTATTGCCCGTCGCGAGAGGCGATGTCCTGGCTGAGGACCGACAGGTCGACGGTCCACGCCACGTCCGGCTGCCAGCGCAAACCGGCGCGGAAGCCCGTGGTCTTGTTGCGGTTGATGTCGCGCAAGCCCCGCTCGACATCGTCGATATAGCCGCCGTCAACGGTTTCGTAGGCAACTGCGCGCAGCGCCAGCTTGCCCCGCGCGAGCACGAGATTGCCGGTCACCGCCCCGTCGCCGCCCGGCGCACCGTCCTGCGTCAGGCGAACGCCTGCGGACACGTCGAAGGTATCGGATTGCAGGTCGGGCGCGTTGGGCACCAGCCGGATGATGCCGCCCAGCGTCCCCGCACCGTAGAGCGTGCCTTGCGGCCCTTCGAGCACTTCGACGCGGGCGATGTCGTAAAGCGCCAGATCGGGATCGGGCGCGCTGTAGATCAGACGCGTTTCGCCCAGGTACTGGCTGATCGTCGCTTGGCTGGAACCGTTGAAGCTGCTGTCGGCGATCCCGCGAATGAACACCTTGTTGCGGCCCGGCCCCAGGTTCGTGGAGGAAAGCTGGGGCAGCTTGCCGAGGATGAAGCCGGTGCCCTTGCCACCGGCGCGCGCAAGCTCCGTCCGCTCGGGCGCGACGACCGAGATACTGGCAGGGTAGTCGAGCAGCCCAAGGCGCTGCTTGGTCGCGGTGACGACGATGTCGGGGCCGGAACCCTCTGCAGGCGGGGATGGGCGCGGGGGGCGGGGAGTGCTTTTGCGCGGCGCCGGGGCCTGCCGCACCAGCTTCACGGTCCGGGCATCGACGAAGACGAAACCGTAGCCACTGCCCGCAAGCAGCACGGCCAGCGCCTGCTCCGTGTCATAGCGCCCCCTGATCCCGCGCGTACGCAGGGTATCGAGGCGGCTGTCCCCGATCGCGATCGAGATACCCGCCTGCTCCGACAGCACGATCAGTGCGTCCGACAGCCGCCCGGCCGGAACCGAGAACTGCTGCGCGGGCCGCGCCTGAGCCGATACGGGAAGCGCCAGAGCAACCGCCGTTGCCAGGCTTGCGCGCGCCCATCTCCTACCGCGTAATCGACCAACCATCGGCAGTTGCCGTCACCTTCAAACCAAGCAGAGTGCCGACGCGCTTTTGGAGGGAGACGTCATCGCCATCAAGCTGAATGACGCCGGAAAAACGACGATGCGAAATATCCGAACCCAGTTCGACGGCAATGCCCCGCGCGCGGGTGATATCCGCCGCGACCTCAACCATCGGTGCATCGTGATAGACCAGCCGTCCGCGTGTCCAGCCGCCGATCTCCGCCGCCGGCTTCGAACCTTCGACAATGCTGCCGCTCCCCGCATCGAGCGTATCCCCGGCATTCAGGCGCAGGCGAGTCATGCCGTCCTCGAAGCGCACCGCGCCTTCGGCCACTTCGACCCGCAGCACGTCCTTGCCACTGCGCACGTTGAATACGGTGCCCACATCGACGATGCGCTGGTCACCGACCGACAGCGTGAAGGGCCGCGCGGCGTCATGACTAACCGTGAACTGCGCCTCACCGCCCTTGAGCGTGGCGACCCGGGGATCGGACTTGTCCAGCACGATCTCCGTCCCGCCGTTAAGGACGATACGCGTGCCGTCGGACAGCGCGAAAGTCCGGGTCTCTCCAGGTGCGGTACGCACCGAATAATCGCTCGACAGAAGGCCGGAACCGGCCCAGGTGCCCAGCGCTGCGAAAGCGACGGAAGCGGCCATTGCCGGCCACATCCAGCGACGTGCGGGGCGCAGCTGCGCCATCTCCGGGAACGGATCGACCTCGACTTCAGCGGGCGCTTCACGGGCGATCTCCACCGCCGGCTCCAGCGCCAGGTCGGCGTCGCAGACGGCTTCGTAGATGTCGTTGTGGCGCGGATCGGCTTCGAGCCAGTCGGCGAAACCGCCCCAGTCCGCGTCCGAACCATCAGTCAGGCGCAAGTGCCAGGCGATCGCTGCATCGCGCATGGTCTGTTCAGCGAGCGGCTGCATCGGTGCCTCCTGCAGTGTCGAGGGCTGTCCCGCCTGAACCGGTCGGCGGCATCGCCTCCGGGTTCAGACGATTGCGGATTTCCAGTACGGCGCCATAGGCGCGCTGGAGATGTTTTTCGACCGCGCTCAGGCTGATGCCGAGATCGCGCGCGATCTCCTTCTGCGACACGCCTTCGATGCGGTATTGCCGGAAGACGTAGGCCGTGCGTTCCGGCAGCTTTGCCAGCCGCGCTTCCACGCGAGCCAGATGATCGCGGGCGAGCAGCGTCGTCTCCTGGTCTGGAGCGAGATCCGCCATCTCGATATCCGTCGCAGCCAGGCCGGACGGCGCGCCGAGCCAGTCCGCATCGCGAGCCTGCTGCCGCGCTTCGGTACGGCGGCGGGTATGCGCCATGTTGTTGAGCATCTGGTAGAGATAGGCCCGCGGCGAGCGTACCGGTCCGGTCACACTCGTCTCCACCCGGAGAAACAGGTCCTGCAACAGGTCATCGACGTCCGTCTCGCTGACACGGCGCGCCAGCAGGAACCGGCGCAGTTCGGGCCGCAGCGTCAGGCACAACTGGCGCAGGCCGGCATCGACCGGAACTTCGTGGCCATCGGATGTCATTGCCCGTCCAGCCTTGGCAAATGCAGTCTCCCCTCCAGGGCGGAGCAGACCCTTACGCGAACGAGCCGCCGGTGTCATCATCGCGCCCATTCAGAACATCGACGTCAGGGTAAGCCCGACGTCGCTCGCATGGCGCATTCCCGTTCCGGCGCCGACCGCGCGGCGGCCCTCGCGAGCCTCCAGCATCAGCCAGGTGCGCGCGTCGTCACCCCCGTCGCTCAGGTTCATCCGCAAGGCGGCGCGCACGCCGCGTGCCGCCGCCGGTTCGCCGTTGCCCATCCGTATCACGTCGAGGTCCATCTGCCGGCCACCCCAGCCGCCCTGCCGGAACCATCCGGTCGAGACCGACCACTGGCCGTGATGATCCCAGGTCACCTGCGCCGATGCGTAGCCCGCCGTCGATTTCGCGGGAAGCACCGCGGGAGACATGCTGCGACGCCCCGCCTTGCCGATATCGGCGCGTAGTCCGACGGTGTCCCCGTCGCCCACGGCGTGCCATGCGCGCAGCCCTGCCTGATGATCGCTGAAATGATCGCCCGACGCGCAGCAGTCCACGTCGCCATCGCGTGAGGATCGCAGGGACAGGTAGTCGAAGCTCCAGCCCGCATCTCCGCCATCGACCGCCAGACTGACGGCCTTCCCGCGATCCACGACGCCGCGATCGTGCCCGCTCCAGCGCACTTGTTCAGGCAGCAGCGAGACCGCGCGGGCACCGTGCATCTTTGCAGAGCGTGCCTCCGCACCGGTCGGCGCAGCCGCCGCCAGCACGCAAAATAGACTCAAGGTTCCGGTTCCGCGCATCCGCGCCGCTTCCCTTCCGTTGCTGTCCGACAAACCCGGGACAATGCTGGGACTCCGTCGCCTGCAGGGAACCGCACATCGAATTTCGAAGGTGCGGGTCACGCCGGACCGCGGGGTCTACTGCGTGAACCTGTGGGAGTATCTCGCGTGAAGCGCCTGCGCATGTTGACCGTCGCCACCCTGGCGGGAATCCTCGCCCTGAACTTGTCCCTGCCTTCCCCCGCCGCCGTCTCGCCCGAGCCGGTGCACGCCCGTCCGCATGTGGCGGGCGAGCTTTCGGTCATGACCTACAACGTCAAGGGCTTGCCCTTCCCCGCCGCCTACGGCCGCGCCGGCAAGCTGACCGAGATCGGGCAGCGCCTGGGCTACTTGCGCCGCGCCGGGGTGCAGCCGCATGTCGTCCTGCTTCAGGAGGCCTTCATACCGGAAGCCAAGGCCATCGCGCAGGCCGCCGGATACGCTCATGTCGCGCTGGGGCCGCAAATCTCCGACGTGCGGAGTGCGCCCACGGATCTTGCCGCGGGCGCGTCCTGGATCAAGGGGGAAAGCCTCGGTAAATGGGTCGATAGCGGCCTCGTGATCCTGTCCGACTATCCCATAGTCCGCACGCGCAAGATGGCGTTCCCGGCCGACATGTGCGCCGGCTTCGACTGCCTGGCCGCCAAGGGTGTGCTGCTAGCGTGGATAAAGGTGCCGGGACACGATGGCCCCGTCGCCATCGCCGACACCCATCTCAACTCACGCAAGGCTTCCGGCGTCGACGTGAACCGGGCCAATACCGCCTATGCGTTGCAAGTCGCCGCCGCACGCAACTTCATTCGCGCCAATGTGCAGGCCGATACGGACATCATCTTCGGCGGGGATTTCAATCTCGGCCACGACCCCAACCGCGTCGCGGCCGAGGAGGCCGAAGGCGGCATCGTGCCCGGGGCGCGGGAGGCAACGTCTCTGGCGAATTCGATCGACACGACGGGGATGGCCGCGCGCGACCGCACCGCGATCCTCTCACGCGCCAAGGACAAGCAGTATTTCCGCGCCGGCACCGACGAGGGACTGGCCTTGCGCGACCTGGAAGTGCCCTTCGGCATCCGCAACGGCGGGACCGAATTGTCGGACCATCTGGGTTTTGTCGCCAGCTACGCGGTTCGCTGAACCGCCGCGACAGCGCAAAAAGAATGGGGCGAACTTGCGTTCGCCCCAAGGTTGGTGGCGCGTCGGCAGCGCAAATGTTGGGGCTAGTGCGCTGCAGCTGCGTCAGGATCCTTCGGACGAGTCCGGCGGCAGGTAGATGTCAGGCTTCTTCGCAGGCTTGGGCGCAACGACCTGCGGTGTCACCACGTCGAGCTTTTCCATCTGCGCCCGCGCGACCTTGGCCGTCAGCGGCAGCCACTTGCCGTCGGCCTGGACGATCTCCTGACCCTCCCGGCTCAGGACAAAGCGCAGGAATTCCTTGAGCCGGGGCTCCATCGGCTGGCCTGCAAGCTGGTCCGCATAGGCATAGACGCCGAGACCCAGTGGATAGCTGCCCTGCTGCACGGTATCGAGGCTGGGCTTGACGAACGCCTTGCCCTTTGCGTCCGAGATCGGCACCACGCGCGTCCCCGCCGCCGCGAAGGTCGAGGGCGCGAAGGTGATCGCGCAAGGGTCCTCGGCGACGATCTTCGCACGGTCCGCGCTCGGCACGGTCCGGCTCTTGTCCGCGTTCAGCGCGAGCGGAACCTCCCGCGCGGTGTCGTTCCAGATGTTGCCGCCCGCCAGCACCTTGCGCTCGAACACCGACATCAGGTGATACTTGAGCGGCGGGATGACCACGTTGATCGGCTTGTTGGCGCAGTAGCCCGTGACCCCGGCCTGCGCCCAGGTCCGGATGTTCTGGTCCGCACCGCGCCCGGCCTGACGGCGCCAGGTCGTACCGGCCCAGCCGCCGCGACGCGGTCCTCCGAAGATGCCGTCGAGCTGCTTGACGCTGAGGCCCTTGATCGGGTTCTTTGCATTCACCAGGATCGCGAACGCGGGGCTCCAGCCCGAAACATCGGCCGCCCCGGTCGCGATCTGTATCTCGCGCGGGGAGCGTTCGTGCTTCATCTGGAAGTTGTAGTATTCGCCCGCGAAGTAGGTCGTCCACTTGCGGCCCATCGAGACATCGACCTGCCCCGAATTGAGATCGCCGTCCTTGAGCTCGAACTTGACGCCCGGGTGCAGCTTTTCGAAGGCAGCGACCAATGCCGGGCCGACCTTGCTGGCCATCATCTGCCCACTCGCGGGCATGCGGATCACGCCTGATACCTGCGCGCCCGGCTTGTAAGCGGGCAGGCCCGAAAGGTCGAACCGCTTCGTGTAGTACGCCTGCGTAGCCGAAACCTTGCCGGTCTCGTCGGGGCTTTCGCCTTCCCACTTCTTGGGCGCGATCATGTCGGTCTGCAGCCCGAGTTCGCGCTCATCGACCTCCGGGCCGATGGCATCGAGCTTGGCGATCATCTCGCGCGCGTGCGAGGCCGGGACGGTGAACCACTTGCCATCGCGCTGGATCGCATCCTGCCCTTCCCGGCTGAGCATGAAGGTAAGGAATTCCTTCACCAGCGGATCGAGCGGTTTGCCCGGCGCAAGGCGCGCCTGCGCCCACTGCTCGATGAACAGCGGATAGCTGCGGTCGCGCAGCGACTGCTCGGTGATCGCCACGAACGGCCCCGCCTTGGTGGCCGCAAGCGGCAGCGCCCTCACGCCGGGAATCGACGAGCCCATGTCGCTGAACACGATGCCGTACTTGTCGGCGGCCATGTCCTTCACCATTTCGACCGACGAGGTGTACCGGGTGTAGTCCGGGTTCATCTCGTGCGAATACTCCATGGTATTCTCGTTCCAGATGTCGCCTCCCTGGAACACCTTGCGCTCGAAGCCGAGCTGGATGTTGTATTTGAGCGGGCGGCCGTAGATGTGGATGGGCTTGTCCGCCCATTCCCCGGTCAGGCCCAGTTGGCCCCAGGTCCGCAGGTTCTTGTCCGCTCCCCGCGCCGAGCCCGGATCCCAGGTCGTGCCCTTCCAGCCGCCGGTCCGCGCGCCCGCGAAGATGCCGTCGAGCTGGTCGACCGACATGTGCGCGATCGGGTTGTCCTTGTGCACGAAGATGACGAAACCGGGGCTCCAGCCCGGAACGTTGTACGATCCCGTCGCCCAGTCCACCTCGAAGATGCGCTGCTTGGTCGAGCGCTCGTATTCCGACACTTCGCGCAGGCGGTCGGCGATGCGCGGGCCGGTCTGGATGTCGACCTTGCCCGACGCGATCGTGCCTTGCTGGACGATCTCGACCTTCACGCCCGGCTGGAACTTCTGGAACGCCGCGACCCACTGATCCTTGATCAGCCCGTCGTGCAGGTAGAGCCCGGAAATGCGGATCGTACCGGAAAGCTGCTGCTTGGGCGCATAGGCCGGATAATCGTCCATCGGCGCCAGTTCGGTATAGAATCGCTTCTTGGCGCGCGCGTCGGTCCGCGCGTTGTGCTCGCCGCGAATGACGAGGTTTTCGAGCATCCCGTCGCCCAGCCGGTCGATGATCTGCTGGTAGCTCTCGCCGGTCGCGCGCTTGTCGTCCTGTGCGTGCGACGGCGCCGGCGGCGCGGTGTCCTGAGCCTGCGCCGCTGCGAGCCCGCAGAGCATGACGGCCCCGATCGCGTAGCGCGAACTTGCGGCCAGCGCGCGGCTGGTCGAGCGATGTACAGCAGCAGTTCTTCCAGACCTGGAAGTCATGTCTCTCTCCCGATTATTGCCCCTGACGACGCATCGCGCCGTCTGTCAATGGACCCCGTTCTGCCGGACGAAGCTGTCAACGAGCCGTCATTGCGGCGCAGCATCGCGGAATTTCTTCACAAGCGAAATTTGCCGCCCCTCAGGTCTTGAACTGAGCATGTAAACAGCCCCATGCTGCGCAGCAATTGCGTAAGGGAGAGAACGATTGCGCATTCTTCTGGTTGAGGACGACGAGGATGTTGGCGACGCCATCGCAAGGCGGCTGCGCGGCGACGGCCACGCTCTCGACTGGCTCAAGGACGGCGAGGAAGCCGACGACGTGCTGAAATACCAGCCGTTCGACCTCGTCATCCTCGATATCGGGCTGCCCGGGATGGACGGCTTTTCCGTCCTGCAGGGCCTGCGCAGCCGGGGAGACCGGTGCCCGGTCCTGATGCTGACGGCGCGATCGGACATCGAGGATCGTGTCACCGGGCTCGATGTCGGCGCCGACGATTACATGTCCAAGCCGTTCGATTTCCGGGAACTGGATGCGCGGTGCCGTGTGCTGCTGCGCCGCACCCAGTCCGTCACCACCAGCACCACGACATTGGGCAAGCTGGTGTTCGACCGCAGCGCCAAGCGCGCGCTGCTCGACGATATCCAGGTCCACCTGCCCAACCGCGAGTACCGGCTGCTCGAAATCCTGATGGGCAACATCGGCAAGGTGCTGACCAAGGAGCAGATCGGCGCGCAACTGTTCGACTTCGACGACGACGCCGGGGCAAACGCCATCGAACTCTACATCGGCCGCCTGCGCCGCAAGCTGGGGGAGGCGCTGACGATCAGGACGGTGCGCGGCATGGGCTACGTGGCCGAGCCCAATGACGCGAACGCCTAGGACGTTCTCGCTCCGCCTGCGCCTTGCGGCGGGCATGGCGGCGCTTTTCCTGGTCGGCATGCTGGGGCTCTACGCTGCCGCGTTCGCGTTCGGACGCACCGCTGCGGACAGATTGTACGACCGGCTGCTGGCCAGCGCGGGACGCTCCATCGCGGAAACGCTCGTCGTAACCAACGCCGGCTTCGACGTCGACATACCCTATTCGGCATTCGAAACGCTCGGCGCGGCCCCGGAGGATCGCGTGTTCTACCGCGTCTTCGACGACGCCGGGGACACCGTCACCGGCTATGGCGATCTCCCGCTATCCCCGGTCGCCCCGCGCGCCAGCGCCTATCGCCCCGATGCGACGTTCTTCACTGCGGACTATCGCGGCGAGCCAGTCCGCTTCGTCACCGTCGGGCGCAAGCTGGCAAGCGTGGACGCGCCCTCGAACCTGCGTCCCGTCTGGGTCGAGGTGGGCCAGACCCGGCGCGCCCATAGCGCGCTGGTCCATGAACTCGTGCTCCGGTCGCTTTTCCCGATCGCCTTCATGACGATCGTGGGCCTGCTGATCATGTGGTTCGGCGTGGGCCATGCCCTGCGCCCGCTCGCACGGATCGGCGACGAACTGTCCACGCGCGCGCCGACCGACCTGCATCCGATCAGCGCCCCGGTTCCTTCCGAAGTGGTGCCCCTAGTCTCCGCGATCGACGGCTTCATGGAGCGCCTGCGGCTCAACATCCACACCTTGCGCAGTTTCGTCGGCGAGGCCGCGCATCAGTTGCGCACGCCGCTTGCCGCGATCCGGGCGCAGGCGCAGGTCGCGGACCGGGCGGATGCGAAAGATCTTGGCCGCAGCCTCGACGCGGTCGAGCGCAATGCAGCGAAGCTGACCCGGCTCGTGAACCAGATGCTCAGCGACGCGACGATGAGCCATCGCTCGGACACGCTGGCTTCCGAGCGGTTCGACGTAATCGACGTGGTGCGCGAAACCGTCCATGAAATGACCGCCTTTCGCGAGGACGGCACGTGCGACCTGACGATTGCGATCGACGATGCCCCGGCGCAGGGCGATCCGCTCATGCTTGCAGAAGCGCTGCGCAACGTCGTCGACAATGCCTGGGTCCATGGAGGAGGTGAAGCCGAACTCGGCCTTCGCCTGGAGGGCGAGACTTACCTAATCGACGTCGCGGACCGGGGCCGGGGCATCTCGGACCCCATGAAGGAGGCAAGTTTCGAGCGCTTCGTCCAGGGCGCGCAGCCCCGTGGCGGTGCCGGTCTGGGCCTCGCCATCGCCCGCCGCGCGGTGACCAGCCATGGAGGGACGATCGCACTGCTCGACCGGCCAGGCGGAGGTCTCATCGTGCGCATCGGCATTCCGGCATTGGTGCAAGAGGCATGAGCAGGCGACCGGTCATCATTGCCGTCGTCGTGCTGGCGGTCGCGGCGGCGCTTGCCGCCACCATCTTCCCGGTTTCGCACGGCGGCAGGGCTCCGCGCTCGAAGGTGGTCGTGCTGGGCACCAGCGGGGAGAGCCTTCTCGCTCCGGCCATCCGGGCATTTCACGAGAAAAATCCTTCGACGACCATCGAGTATCACGAGATGGACGGCCTCTCTATCTACCGCAAGGTCGCCGATGATCTTGCGAAAGGGCGCAGCGGGGCGGATTTCACGCTCAGCACTTCGATGGATCTGCAGGTCAAGCTCGTCAACGATGGTGCATCCAGTCCTCATGTCTCGCAGAATGCCGCCGCGCTCCCGCCTTGGGCACGCTGGCGCAACGAGGCTTTTGGCGTCACTTTCGAGCCCATCGTCATGGTGTTCAACACGAACGTCATGCATGGTCGCACCATCCCGCGTTCGCGTTCCGAACTGCTGGAGGCAATTGCGGCCGACCCTGCTTTCTGGCGCGGCAGGATCGGCACTTTCGACCCTCGCCGCAGCGGCACCGGCTACCTGATGCTGTCGCAGGACTATCGCCAGTCCGGCGACGCGAGTGCCCTGTTCCGTGCCTTCGGTGAAAGCGGGGTCTTCCTCGACGAAGACAGTTCCGCCATCTTCCGCAGGCTGGACCGGGGCGAGCTGGCGATGTCCTACAACAGCCTGAGCAGCTACGCGCGGCGGCGGCAGGCTGCTGGGGCGCCGCTCGAGATCGTGTTCCCGCACGAATTCACCCTCGCCATCCTGCGCACCGCCGTCATCCCGCGCAACGCGGCAAACCCGCAGGGCGCGCATGCCTTCCTGGAATTCCTGCTCTCGCCGGAAGGCCAGCGCGCGCTCTCGCGCAATACCGGGTTCTACGGCATCCGCGAGGATGCGGTCACCGGCGGCATCGGCATCACCGAATCGGGCATCGTCCGTCCGGTGCCGCTTGGGCCGGGCTTGCTGGTCTACCTCGATCAACACAAACGACGGCGCCTGCTGGAAAACTGGGACAGCCTGATGGAACGGCAGTCCCTCTGAAGAAAGCCCGCGTCACGCCGTTGCTGCGCTGCAATGTCAGGTGGATGATAGGTTGAACTGCCATCCTGACCGGCAGGCACGTATCGTGTCGCCATTGTCAGGAGAGGATACCATGAAATTTTTGGCGTTGACTGCCGCGCTGTTGCTGTCGGCGGCACCATCGGCTTCGATCGCGGCCGAGCAAGGCGCGCAGCCGGAAACCACCCGCGATGCGGACGCCCTGTCGAAGGCCCGTGCGATCGGCACCAAGATTCGCAAGGTGAAGAAATTCTACGAGCCGCAGTTCGATATCTCCGGGCTGGAATCCTACAAGCCGCAGCAGCAGGTCTCGGGCACGATCCGGCAGTGGGGTAACAACTACATCAAGGATTCCGGGCTCGTCGATGTCTGGGAAGCCGAGTTCAGGAAGCATCAGCCCGGCATCCAGTTCTCCGACAACCTCTACTCCTCCGCCGTCGGCTTCCCCGGGCTGGTGGCAAACGTCGCGGACCTCGCGCCGATGGGCCGTCAGGCGCTGTGGGACGAACTCAAGGGCTTCGAGCGCGAAGGCGCGGGCGGCGGTGACGACGGCGCGAGTTCGACCGAACTGGTCGAAATCGTCATGGCCACCGGCAGCTTCGACGTGCGCGGCTGGACGTATGCACTCGGCTTCTTCGTCAACAAGGACAACCCGCTCGCCTCGCTCAGCATGGAGCAGCTCGACGGCATCTTCGGCGCACGGCGCGATGGCGGCTGGGACGGACTGACCTGGCGCACGGACTGGGCACGCGGACCGGAGAAGAACATCCGGACCTGGGGGCAACTGGGCCTTAAAGGCAAGTGGGCCGACAAGCCGATCCACGTCTACGGCTACAACGCGAAGTACCACTTCCAGGACGAGATCGACAAGAAAGTGCTCAAGGGATCGTCCAAGTGGAACGAGGACCTGCGCGCCTATTCGAACATCACCGGGCTGAAGAAGGACGGATCGCTGACGGCGGGCGGCGAACTCATCATGAACGCGGTCGCTGCCGACCCTTACGGCATCGGCTATACCGGCATGCCCTTCGCCCAGCCCGGCGGGAAGGTCCTCGCCCTTTCGACCGGCAAGGGCGCTCCGGTTCCGCTGACGCTCAAGACCGTGCAGGATCGCAGCTATCCGCTGCTTCGCGACGTCTATTATTACGTGAAGAAGCAGAAGGGGAAGCCGATCGACCCCAAGGTCAAGGAATTCCTGCGCTACGTCCTCAGCCGCGAAGGCCAGGCGGCGGTGCAGGCCGACGGCAAGTATCTGCCCCTCACCCCCGAGGCCGCGAAGGAACAGCTGGCCAAGCTCGACGCGATCGACTGAGGCCCAACGGCTCCGGCGGTGCATCGCGCCGCCGGAGCTGCTGCCTTATTGCAGAAACGCGGCAAGGCCCCGCTCGGGATCGAGAATCCCTTCGTAGATCATCCGCAGCGCCACGAAGAGGATGGCGGCAAGGCCGATATAGGCGATCCAGCGATACCGCTCGATCAGTCGCGCCAGGAAGTTCGCGGCCACGCCCATCAGCACCACGGACAGCACCAGCCCGGTAACGAGCAGGCCGGGATGCTCGCGCGCCACTCCGGCCACGGCCAGGACGTTGTCGAGGCTCATGCTGACGTCCGCCACCATGACGGCCACCGCTGCTCCAGCGAAGGACTTGGGCGCTGCCGGCTTGGCCGCAATCTCCGCATCGTCGCCGGACGCCTGCAGTTCGCGCCAGAATTTCCAGCCGACCCAGAGCAGCAGCAGGCCGCCTGCAAACACCAGTCCCTTCATCTGCAGCAACTGCGTCACCGCAAGCGCGAAAACGATGCGCAGCACCAGCGCCGCCGCGATCCCCATGAGGATGATGCGGTGCCGCCGCGACGGCGAGAAACCCGCCGCCAGCGCCCCGACGACGATGGCGTTGTCGGCGGCAAGGACGACGTCGATCAGCACGATCTGGCCGAGCGATGCCAGCATGACTGGGTCGGCCAGATGCATGGCGTCGGACGCCATGGTATCGAACATGGACAAGGGGATCACCTCGCAGGAATTCGGGGCAGAAAGTCGGGGCAGGAAGTCAGTAAGAAAAGCGGGTACGCGCCGTCATTCCCAGCGGGCATCGCCGCCGAGGGCACGGAACAGCGCGACGCGGTTGCTCGCGGCCTCCAGTTCTATGGCGACGATGTCGCGCCGAGCGGAATAGGCGGCGCGCTGGGCGACGAGACTGGAAAGGAACGTATCGACGCCGCGCCGGTATCGGGCATCGGCAAGCGCATAGCCATCTTCGGCGGCCACGGCCTGACGGCGGATCGCGGCCATTTCCGCGTCGATCGTGCCGCGCCGTGCGAGCCCGTCCGCCACGTCGCGAAAAGCCGACTGGATCGACTTTTCGTAAGTGGCCAGCGCCGCATCCCGCTGTGCCTGCGAGAGGCGAACACCGGCCTTCGCCGCGCCCGCCTGGAAGATGGCATAGCTGGCATCCCCCGAACCCGAGTAGCGAAACGCCCCGCCGGTAAAGAGGCCGGAGAGCGCGTTGCTCGCGAAGCCCAGCAGGCCGGTGAGCGAGATGCGGGGGAACATGGCTGCCCGTGCGGCGCCGATCTCGGCATTTGCCGCAAGCATCAGGTATTCGGCCTGGATGACGTCGGGCCGTCGCAGCAGAACCCGGGAATCCACCCCTGCGGGGACCTCCTTAACGCCTTGCGCGGCCTGCTCGATCCGGTCGGGGAGCAGGTCATTCGCGATCGGGACTCCGACGAGAAGCTGCAGACCGTTGATGTCCTGCGCCAGTGCGGTGCGCTGCCTCGCAACGTCCGCCTCGGCGG
>NZ_ALVC01000067.1:0-8877 GCF_000293195.2 Sphingomonas sp. LH128 | reverse complement strand
CCGCCGCGCATCCCGATCCCTTCAACATCCCTCTACGGGATCCTGGAATCAGCAATGCCACATCAAGGCAAGCGCCTTTTTCCGCAGCCTGTTAAAGAATCCGGGATCGATCAGGGTTTTGGCGTCAGCCCATACGCGGTTGCGGGCCAACAGGTCGGAGAGGCCGCCGTCGTCTGCTCCGTCGGCGGCGGTCTGTCTTTTTCCACTCTCCTCCAATTGCCTCATTGCCCGGGAGCCTGCAGATCGACGACCCGAAGGTAGGGCTTCAGTGTCTTGTAGCCTTGTGGGAACTGCCGGGATGCCTCCTCGTCCGACAGCTTCGGCGATATGACGACCGGCTCGCCAGGTTCCCAGTTGACGGGCGTTGCGATGCTACGGGCATCTGTAAGTTGAAGGCTGTCGATGGCACGGAGAATCTCGGCAAAATTCCGACCGGTCGAAGGCGGGTAGGTCAGGATCAGCCGCACCTTGCGTGACGGATCGATGACGAAGACGGAACGGACAGTGACCGTCGGGTCGCTCTCGGGGTGGATCATGTCGTAGAGCGCCGACACCTTGGTGTTGGCATCCGCGATCATCGGGAAGTCGAGTTTCGTCCCTTGGGTTTCGTGAATGTCGAGCTCCCATTTGTGATGGGCTTCGACCGGATCCACCGAGAGGCCAATGGGTTTGACGTTGCGTTTGTCCCATTCGGACCGGAGCTTGGCAACCTCGCCCAGTTCCGTCGTGCAGACCGGCGTAAAATTCTTGGGATGGCTGAACAGGACACCCCAGCTTCCGCCGAGCCAATCGTGGAAGCTGATGCGACCGTGCGTGCTGTCCTGCTCGAAATCGGGGGCGATCTGCCCGAGCTGAATGGCCATGGGAACTCCTTCATATCGCAGATCTGATGTGGAGATGGACGAAGCATCATACAAACGAATGTTATTATTATTTATCAGCAAAGATATTGGATATAAATTAGCGCCGGGTTCCCGGTCCGAGCCCCACGATCATGAGGAGGGCTATCGGCATGGCGAACAGCACTATCCCATTGCCGTCCCCTTCGGCGACGAAGCCGTTTTGGCGGAGCAAATCGACAAAAAGGCGGATCGAGACGAAGGCGATGCTTGCGGCGAAAATCAGATAGAGCCCGGACATGGAGGGCGGGCGCTCTGGTCCACGCGCTTGTCGGTCATCATCGTTGTCAGCCTTCACGGCAGCTTTGTCCGTGACGAGGGAGGCGGTTTGCGGCGGCAGGTTTCCTGAAGATTAGGGGCATCTTCACCCGACGGCTGTCGGTCTTCAGATGACCACAGCGCAATGAAGTCAAACGGAGGGGGCACTTCCTGCCAGGGCTGACGCACTCGGCGATGTGCCGTTTGTTCCCAATCGAGAGAGAGGATCACACCGATACAAACCGCGATCACGAAGACCACCACGGCAACGAAGACATCGTCACTGATCGCACCAGCGTCGTAAAAACTGAAAAGTGCTATGCCTATCCCTAAAACCAGCAACGCCAGCGCTATGCTGACTTTCCAGATTTCGGCCCGCGGCGGCGGCGGTTCGGGCGTGAAGCGGCCTAAAGGTTTCATCTGAAAGTTCGCCCAAACCGTTGGACGCCTTATGGTTGTTGGTGCCTGTCCAGGGTCGATCACACGGGTCTTGCCTTGTGATCCCATCATCGGCCCGCTACCATGATGCAAGCAAATGAATATTATTGCGCATTGAGCGCAAGGATGATGGCTTATGGATATCAATGTTGCGCGCACATTCTTGGAAGTCGTCAAAACCGGCAGTTTTGTGAACGCTGCGTCGAACCTTCACCTCACGCAGACCGCAGTCAGTGCCCGCATCCGGGTGCTTGAGGACCTGCTCGATCGGCCAGTATTCATCCGCAACAAGGCAGGTGCGAAGCTGACACCGGCGGGCGAGCAGTTTCTGCGCTTTGCAACCACCATAGTGCAGGTCTGGGATCGGGCGCGCCGCGCCGTCGCGCTCCCGCCGGGACGGGAGACCGTGGTAACGGTCGGCGCCGAGCTCAGTCTGTGGAGTCCCTTGCTGCGGCACTGGCTGCTCTGGATGCGTCGGGAATGTCCGGAAATCGCGGTAAGCACCCATATCGACACATCCGAACGCCTGATGGAGCAGGTCCAGGATGGCTCACTCGATATGGCGGTGCTCTATGCCGCGCCGAGCCGTCCGGGGATCATCGCCGAACTCTTGTTCGAGGAAAAGTTGGTCCTGGTGCGGACCACGCCAACCAGCAGCCCTCTCGCACCGGAAGATCATGTTCAGATCGATTGGGGTGAGGAGTTTGCCGGGAGCTATCACGCCGCTTTCCCGGATCAGCCTAACGCCGTCGTTTCGATAAGCTATGGTCCGCTCGCGCTCGATTATATCCTGGCGACAGGGGGTAGCGGCTATTTTCGCAAAGGCTTCATCCGCTCCTATCTCGAGGAAGGCCGCCTCGCTCTCGTCCCCGGAAGTCCTGAATTTTCGTACTCGGCCTATGTCGTCCACAGCACAAAGGCCGACCCGGGCGTGATGGACCGCATTCGTGCCGGCCTCAAGGCGGCCGCGGCGATTACAGCATGACCGTGAACGAACCATCGTCACCCGTTTGCTACGCCAGCGAAGCCGATGACATTTACATGGGCTTTGTCGGTCGCGAGGAGATCCTCGCGGCGCTCAACGAACTGCTGGAAGCCGAACGGGCCGGCGCCCGCGTCGCGCTCGCCAGCGCCAAGTCGGCGAACGATCCCGACTACGCCGAACTGATGCGATCGGTCCGTGCCGACGAAGCACGTTGGTGCGCGATGCTCTCGAGGCAGATCAGGCGATTGGGCGCAGCGCCCTCACGCAAGACCGGCGCCTTTTACAAGAAGGCGTTGGCAATCCCTGATCCGCTTGAAAGGCTCGCCTTTCTCAACCGCGGACAAGCCTGGGTGGTTCGCAAACTGGAATCTCTGACCCCTAGGGTTCGTGACGAGGCATTGCATGCCGATCTTCGCGAGATGCTCGAGAGCCATCGGGTCAACATCGATCGCGCCGCAGCGCATCTTGAAGCGGAGCATTGACCTGCGCGGAAACCCGCAAGCTGTATCATTTAGTCCATGCCGACGCCGAGCGGTGATTGGCGGTTAATCAGCCGCTTCATGGCCTCACGATCGGACAGGAGATCGGAAATCCGGTAGGTATCGAATACCGCCATCATCGCCTGCATGCCTTGCGCCAGCACGCCGGTCAGTCCACATGCGGGAGACAGCGCACACCCGGAACAATCTGCGAGTTGGAAGCCTTCCTCGGTGCGGCGGACGACCTCGCCGACGGTGATCTCATCCGCTGGTCGGGCGAGACGCATGCCGCCGGCGCGACCGCGAACGGTTTCGATGAAGCCGTCGTGCGCCAGGGCGTTGACGACCTTCATCAGGTGATTGTGGGAGACATCATAAGCCCGCGCGATTTCGCCGATCGAACACAGGCGCTCTTCGTGAAGGGCCAGGTGAATCAAGACCCGCAGTGAATAATCCGTGTAGCGTGTCAGCCGCACGCAAAACTCCCGAGAAACAATCTGCAAACACCATACCTGTATGTAACAGACATGTTAAGGCCGGGATTGCCCTCAATGCCGGTTTGCAACGATCGGCCCATGGTTATTGACCTGCAGCGACCTGCCTTATCGAGCAATTATTTTGATGGATCGATGCATTAAAAGTCATTTTGTGCATGAGTGATCATGATGCCATCCTGATGCTCCCTTGGGCGTAAGAGGCTGATATGTACAAATACGACGAGTATGATCAGGCCATGGTCGATGCCCGGGTCGAAGAGTTTCGCGACCAGACGCGCCGTCGGATCGAAGGCCATCTCAGCGAAGACCAGTTCAAGCCTCTGCGGCTCAAGAATGGGCTCTACCTGCAACTGCACGCTTATATGCTGCGCGTAGCGGTGCCTTACGGCACGCTCAATTCGCGGCAAATGCGCAAGCTGGCGCATATCGCGCGCAAATATGACCGAGGCTACGGTCATTTCACGACACGACAGAACATCCAATATAACTGGATCAAACTGGCAGAGGCGCCCGACATCCTCGCCGAGCTTGCGACGGTGGAAATGCACGCCATCCAGACGAGCGGCGAGAGCATCCGCAACCTCTCGGCCGATCATTATGCCGGGGCCGCTCCCGATGAGATATGCGATCCGCGGCCCTGGGCCGAACTGATCCGCCAAGCCACGACGTTCCATCCAGAGTTCAGTTATCTGCCGCGCAAGTTCAAGATCGCAGTGATCGCCGCGCAGGAAGACCGTGCCGCGCTGCGCTGGCACGACTGTGCGCTGCGCATCGTCAAGAACGAGAGCGGTGAGCAGGGCTTCGAGGTCTATGCTGGCGGCGGTATGGGGCGCACGCCGATTATCGCTTTCCCGATCAGGGGGTTCTGTCCGGCAGGCCAGATTTTCTCCTATATCCAAGCGATCCTGCGGGTGTGGAACCGGCATGCGCGGCGCGACAACATCCACAAGCAGCGGATGAAGATCCTTGTCCATGAACTGGGAGAAGAAGAGTTCCGCCGTCAGGTGGAGATGGAGTTCGAGCACATCCTGACGCTGGGCCGGGATTTTCCGCAGGCCGAGTATGACAGGATTGCCGCCCATTTTGACCCGCCGCCGTTCGAGACCGGGCTTTCCGAGGAGCTCGACCGCTCCGATCCCGACTTCGCGCTATGGGTCGATCGCCAGGTCGCCGCACATAAGGCGCCCGGTTATGCCATCGTCAATATCAGCCTCAAACCCGACGGGGGTATAACCGGCGACATTTCAGCCGAGCAGATGGAGCTCGTGGCCGACCTTGCCGAACGCTACAGCTTCGATGACCTGCGCTCGACGCATGTCCAGAATCTCGTGCTGCCCCATGTGCGCAAGCGGGATCTCCATGCGGTCTGGCAGGCGCTGGACGCGGCGGGGCTGGCAAGCGTCAATCTCGGCCTCGTCACGGACATCATCGCTTGTCCCGGACTCGATTATTGCAGCCTGGCCAACGCGCGTTCGATACCCGTCGCCCAACAGATCGCAGAGCGCTTTGCCGATCTCGATCGTCAGCTCGACCTCGGCGAACTCAAGATCAAGATTTCGGGCTGCATCAACGCCTGCGGTCATCACCACGCGGCCCATATCGGTATCCTTGGTGTCGATCGTAAGGGCACAGAGAACTACCAGTTGCTGCTTGGCGGGTCCGGGGCCGAGGATGTTTCGCAGGCCAAGATCACCGGGCCGGGCTTCGACGAGACCGGGATCGTCGATGCCGTCGAACGCACGATCGAACGCTATCGTGAGATTCGCGAGCCAGGTGAACGCTTTCTCGATTGCTATCGCCGCGTTGGCATGGATCCGTTCAAGGAGGCTATTTATGGGTGATCCGTTACGCTTCCGGGACGATCCGGCACCGGATGAGCCGGGAGTTTCCCTGGATGCGTTTCTCAATCAGAAGGACGCAACCTCAGTGCTTCTCGAGGCGGGCGATGATGTCCGCGCCTTGTTACCCGAACTTGGCCGCGTGCGGCTCGTCGAGATCGACTTTCCGCGGTTTCGCGACGGGCGTGGTTTTTCCAGCGCAAGCATATTGCGCGAGGCGGGCTACACAGGCGAAATCCGTGCGATCGGTGACGTGCTCGTTGATCTGGTATTCTTCATGCGGCGTTGCGGCTTCGACAGCTTCGAGCCCGACGCCCCCTTTCATCCGGGTGCCGTCGATGCCGCACTGAGCCGCTACCCTGACGTCTATCAGTCGGCGACAGATGGACGAGAGCCGATCTGGGCGCTGCGGCATCCCCAATTCGCCGCTGAATGAACGCAGTTCGTTCCTATGGTTTGGACGGTAGCTTCGGCACCTGATGCGCGCGCCATATAATGACCAGATCATCGTGTCTTGATGTCCGACTTGAGTGCTGGAAGCGATGAGCGGGACCCTTGTAAATATATCGTAACACGATATATTAGAATGAGGGATGCGGAGGGGATGTCGATGGAGGCCGCTATGCCGATGTTGAAAATCCTGGCCACGACTGTCGGCCTGACGTTGGGCAGCTTGCTGGTCGCGGTATCGTTGTCCTGTCTGGCTTGGTGGCTAGCGACCCGCGCTCATCATCCGCGCTGGGGCGCGCCACTTCTGCTCATCATAGTTGGCGGCGCCTGGCTGGCTGCCTTGGGCCACAGTGAGTTCGTGAAGATGGCCACCGTATTCGCTTTGGTTGGATCGGGCTTGCTCTATTTTGTAGGTCGGGAAGAACAGGGGGGAGGGCCGTCGCGCGACACGAAACCGGGCCGCTCCGCCATTCCTGGAGGAAAGCACTGATGGCAACGCAGATCTGGATCTATCCTGCCCTCATCGCGGTGCTAGGCCAGAATAGACGGCCGAGCTTTGCTGAAACGCGCAGTTTCGTTCGACGAGCCCGGCGTGAAGCCGCTGCAGCAGGCGGTTCGGACGTTGCATGCCGAGGGAAGGTGCGTCGTCTGATCGAAGCGGCTCTGAAAGCGCCATCTCCTCAGTTGATGGCGGACGAATAGGCGCGCCCTACTCGCGCTTTGCGAACGCCCCTGCGTGTGATGTTGTTTCCCGTCGCCCGAACCTCGGAATTTTTGCGCTTAACCTACAAAAACATTCGTTTGCGACGCGGCGCGCATTCTTTCACCCTGCCTCCATCAGGCCATGAAGATGGCTGGTTACGAGCGAGCATCGACGGGAGAGGATGCCGCATGAAGAGGTTTATGTCGGGCGACGCTGCTACACAGGCCGTATTCACTTGGTCACGGGCACTGTGGACGCTTCTGTTCGCTGGGCTCGCCTTTGCTCTCTATTGCCTCAGCAAATATCGCCTTCTCAGTGAGGAGCAGATCATGCTGCTGATTTTCCTCGCCGTGCCGATCGCTGCATTCTTTGTGTCGGGCAAAGGGCAGGATATGTCCGATGCTTCGGACAAGACAGACCAGGGCATCAATTCGAGCTCGACCACTAAAAGCAATTAACCGCAAAATATTTGCGTTTCTCCATCAATATTTTGATCTACGGTTTAGCGCGCTGGCTCGGTTAAAGGGCTGTCTCATATCCATGGGAGGTAATGACCACGGTCGCTGTCGATCGTGACAATCCCGTTTGTCATGGTTGTCAGTGATGCTTGTTGCGTTTGCGGGCGGGAAATGCCTGCCAGCCTCTCCCTTCGTGGTTGACCCCCAGAAGCTGCTCTTCTCGCTCAGCAGCTTGCTGGCGGCGGCCGCTACGCTGGCTATCGCCTTCTCGGCCAGTCTGCCCCGCCCCTGGTGGGCTCTGTTGACGGTCTACGTTACCGCTCAACCCATGGCCGGTGCCTTTCGGCCCAAGGTTCTCTACCGTCTGGGCGGCATACTAACCGGTGCCGCTGTCACGATCCTGCTCGTTCCCAACTTGCAGAACTCGCCCGAACTCCTGGTCTTGTGCCTCGCGGCCTGGACAGGTTTCTGCATCTATCTTGCGGTTCTTGATCGCACTCCGCGTGCTTTCCTGTTCCAGATGGCGGCATTCAGCTCGGCGGTGATCAGCTTTCCCTATCTCGATGATCCGGGGAATATTTTCGAGACCACGGCCGCGCGGGTGCAGGAGATGACGGTTGCTATCCTGTGCGTGACGGCGGTTCATGCGCTGCTGCAACCTTGGAGCGCAACGCCGGCTATTCGCGCCCGTGTCCAGTCTTTTTTGGGCCACGCCCGCCGCTGGACCTCAGAGGCGCTTGGCAGTCACCATACCCGTCTCGAAGACGCACATCGCCGCGCACTGGCGGCGGACGTCACCGAACTCGGCATGATCGCGGTCCATTTGCCGTTCGATCAGCGCTGGGCTCCCGCGACCCGGCGACGGGTTACGGCCTTGCAACAGCAGCTCGCCACCATCCTGCCACTTGCCTCGGCTGCGGCGAACCGGCTCGACCGCCTGCGTGAAAGCGCCGATCTTCCGCCAATGCTCGAAGCTTTGCTGGCCGACGTCACCGACTGGCTGGATGATGAGCAAAGCGAGCTGCACCGGGTGGGATCGCTGGTGCGACGGTGCGAGGCGCTGGCGGCCGCCGCTGAGGCGCGCGGCGACTGGAACGACCTGCTGACCGCGAGCGCCTGCATCCGCATCGCCGAGTTCCTGACCGCATTGGCCGCGAGTCGAAGGCTGGCGGACAGGATCGGGTCACCGGGTCGGCCCAGCGCTAAAATTCTTGCCGCAGAATCCTTTTCGCTTGCCCGCGATCATGGCGTCGCTGCGCTCGCGGGCCTGGCGACCGCCACGGCAATCGGGCTCTATTGCGCCGTCTGGATCCTGCTTGCCTGGCCTAATGGATCGGCGACCGCGGCCTTTGCCGCGCTCATTACCTGTTCTTTTGCCGCACAGGACGATCCGGCGCCGGTGATCGGTCGCTATCTCGTGGCTACGCTCAAGACCTTTCCGTTGGGGGCTCTCTACCTTTTCGTGATCATGCCTCGGGTCGATGGCTATGAGATGCTGATCGTCACCCTGGCCCCGGCCTTGCTGTGGATGGGCTATATCCAGGCCGATCCCGCACGTTCGCCGCAGGCCTTGCCGATGTTCTCCTGCTTTATCGTCGCCATGGGCTTTCTCGCGCGTTTTCAGGCGGATTTTGCACTGTTCATTAACACGGGGTTGGCCCAGCTCGGCGGAATTGTAGCGACGCTTGCCGTCACCCGCATGTTCCGATCGGCCAATGTCCTGTGGACCGCCCGGCGCATCCTGCGCGCGAACTGGGGTGAACTGGCCCTGCTTGCGGACATTCGCCGGCCTTTCCGTCCGGACCGCTGGACGGCAAGAGCGGTCGACCGGCTCGGGCAGGTGGCTGCACGAATGGCGGGGGGGGGGGCCGG
>NZ_ALVC01000066.1:0-2984 GCF_000293195.2 Sphingomonas sp. LH128 | reverse complement strand
TCGTCGTACTCGACCGCGACCTGTTCGCCATCGATCCGGAGACGATTGCGCAAACCGGCGTGCTGCGCACCGTCGTCGGCGGAAAACAGCGCTTCGGCTGAGCGGCGCTGCCGCACACCGGCATTTCAGCCCGCCGGGCGATGTTTCCCGAGGTGGGCAGATCACGCATCGACGGCGGGAGTTTTCCGAATGCGGCCAGCATCACCTGGTCCCCTGCCTCAGGACAAACTGGATGTTTTCGGCTCCAGGCCGCAGTCAGATGGAATGCTGGACCGTGCGGCTCGGCGCGGGCGCAGGAAGGAACCTTTGCAGCGGACGGGAAAATCCGTCGCGGCAGATCGAGTCAACTCATTTTGGGGTACGAACCATGCGCATTTCCATCATTCGGGGATCCAGCGCCGCGGCGCTCGCGGCGACATTCGCAATCGCCTCACCCGCCTTCGCCCAGCATGCTCCCCGCGATGCCGAGAGCGAGGAGAGCCGCAACGACATCATCGTAACGGGTCAGCAGGCGCAGAAGCAGGTCGTAAGCGACGGCAATATCGGCGTCCTGGGTAACAAGGACGCACTCTCCACACCGTTCAACATCACGTCCTACACGGCGCAGCTGATCCTCGATCAACAATCCGAGACGATTGGCGACGTTCTCGAAAACGACCCTTCGGTTCGCACCACTTATGGCTCGGGCAACCAGTCCGAGCTGTTCGTCATCCGCGGCTTCGCATTGAACGGGGACGATGTGTCGATCGACGGCCTTTATGGCGTCACACCGCGCCAACTCGTCTCGCCGGAACTCTATGAGAGCGTCCAGGTCCTGAACGGTGCCAGCGCCTTCCTGTTCGGCGCTGCTCCGGGTGGGTCCGGCATCGGCGGCGGCATCAATCTGGTGCCGAAGCGCGCGCAGAAGACGTTGATCCGCGGCACCGCGAGCTACAGCGCCGACGGCATTCTGGGCGGCAATGTCGATATCGGCACACGTTTCGGCCCGGACCGGGAATTCGGCATCCGCGTGAACGGAGTCTATCGTTCGGGCGACACTGCGGTCGATAACGAGCACCGCGAGGTAAAGGTCGCAGGCGCCAGCTTCGACTTCCGCAAGGGACCGGGGCGCTTCTTCCTCGACTTCGGCTACGAGGAGCAGGCGGCAAACTATAGCCGGCCAACAGTACGGCTGGCGAACAACATCGCGGTTCCCAGGACGCCGGACGCCAACGACAATTACGGACAGCCCTGGACCTTCACCAAGCTGCGAGACATTTATGCGCTGGCGCGTGTCGAAATCGATATCGCCAAGGACTGGATGGTCTATCTCGCCGCGGGAATGCGCGACGGATCCGAAAAAGGCGATTATTCGACGCTCACGATCACCAATGCGGCCACCGGTGCCGGCACCGGCTCGCGCCTTTACGTCCCGCGCGAGGACAATAACGAGAGCGGCCAGTTCGGCCTGCGCGGCAAGTTCGCCGTGAGCGGCATCACCAACGAAATCAACTTCGGTGGATCGGCCACCTATACGGAAAACCGCAATGCCTTTGCCTTCGGTGCCTTCCCAGCGGCGGTCCGCACAGCCTGCGGGGCAAGTGCCACTTCCTTCTGCACCAATCTCTACAATGCCCCGATCGTCGATCGGCCGCCGAACTCGGTAACGCCGGGCCTGGTCTCCGGCTCCTTTACAGATCTGCCGCGCGTCTCGACCGGCGCGTTCACCAGCCTGTTCGCATCGGACACGATCGGATTTCTGGGCGATCGCATCCTCGTCACCGTCGGCGCGCGACGGCAGAACATGATAGTCAACGCCTACAATCGCACCACGCTCGCCCGGACCAGCCGCTACGATGAAAGCCGGACGACCCCGGTGGTAGGTGTAATCGTCAAGCCGGCCGGCACTGTCTCCCTTTACGCCAACCGTATCGAGGGCCTGGCCCAAGGCCCCACCGCGCCGCTCACCAACGTCACCAATCCGGGCGAAGTGTTCGCGCCATACAAGTCAGTTCAGTATGAACTCGGCGGCAAGATGGCGATCCACGGCCTTACCGGCACCGTCGCGCTCTATCAGACGAAACAGCCGAGCACCTTCACCACGACGCCTGCAAGCGGCCTGGGCACCTTCGTGGTAGACGGTGAGCAGCGCAATCGCGGCGTCGAGGTCACCCTCAACGGCGAACCCGCCGACTGGCTTTGCTTCATCGGCGGGTTCTCGGTCAACGATGCCAAGATTACCAAATCGCTGAACGGGGTGAACAACGGCAAGAAGGCGATCGGCGTCCCCGACTACCAGGTCAATTTCGGCACCGAGGTCGTGCCGTCCTTCATCGAGGCCCTGACGTTGACCGGCCGCGTGGTCCTGACCGGCAAGCAGATGATCAACATCCCCAGCGCGGCGGCCGCCGCTCAGGAACTGCCTGACTGGGTCCGTTTCGATCTCGGCGCGCGCTATGTCGCAGTGATCGGCGAACACCCCGTCACCTTCCGTATGAGCGCCGAAAACATCGCCAATCGCCGCTACTGGTCATCGGCGTTCGGCGGCTATCTATTGCAGGGCTCGCCGCGCACCGTGAAGGCGTCGATGACTTTCGAATATTGATGCCGGATCATCCCGCGCCGTACGGCGTCGAACGGCGCGGGATGCCGACTGATCGCGCGGGGGGGGGGGGGGGGCCCGCCGCGAAGCGGTGGTGGAGGGGGAGAGTCCGGAAAATTCCCCCTCCGTCAGCCCTGACGGGCTGCCACCTCCCCGAGACAAGCTCGGGGAGGAATTAGGGCACCAGCGCCTTCACATCCGCGCGGAGCAGGTCCTTGCGCACTTTGCCGGAAGCCGTGCGCGGGAAATCCTCGCGGAATTCGAACCTCTCGGGAATTTTCTGCTTCGCCAGCCCGCTGTCGGCGATGTGTGCGGCGAGCGCCTGCGGGCTCGGCGCCTCGCCATCGGCGATGACGTAGGCGCAGACGCCTTCGCCCAGGCGCTCGTGCGGCATGGCGACGAC
>NZ_ALVC01000065.1:0-5230 GCF_000293195.2 Sphingomonas sp. LH128 | reverse complement strand
GCCGCCAATTCCCACTCCCTGTCCGTCATATCGCTGGAATAGCGCAACCCTTTCCGGCTATGCTCCTGCCGGGCAATACCAGTCCATGCCATTGTTCACTCCATCTCTCGCAGGACGGCGTGAATCACAACATGCTGGTATTGCTCAACAACTTTCGGGGCGGGCTCTAACACTTAATGCCCGCGCCTGTGAGTGCTGGTCGTAATCTCCCCAAATGTGCTGGTTGAAAATTCCCCAGTTTGAGGACTGCGCCTGATCGGCATGGGGGCATGCCCCCATGCCGATCAGGCGGCACAATTATCCCTGCCGATGCCGAAGGAAGGGCGAGCAGGTGATAGGACTGAGGGAGGTCGTTTTGATCCAGGAACTCAAGAGACAGGGGCTGAGCATCAGCGCCATCGCGCGCCAGACCAGCCTCGACCGCAAGACCGTGAAGAAATATCTGGCCAACGGTCTGGAGGCGCCAACCTATTCGCCACGTAAACCCATAGCGAACGCCGTCGAGCCATATCGGGCCCATCTGCTGGCACGGTTAGAAAGCTATCCCGGCCTTTCAGCACGCAGGCTGCATCGCGAAATCCGAGAGATGGGGTTCAAGGGAGCCTATTCCTCCCTGACCGAATATCTGCGCGAGGTCCGGCCGCCCGTGCCCAAGACCTATGAGCGGCGCTTCGAAACTGCCGCCGGTGTACAGGCTCAGGTTGATTTTGCCGAATTCCAGACGATCTTCACCAGCGAGCCTGGTGTCGTGCGCAAGGTCTGGCTGTTCAGCATGGTCCTGGGGCACAGTCGGTGGCTTTGGGGGCGGTTCTGCCCGAACCAGGGGCTGGAAACGATGATGCGCTGCCATATCGCCGCCTTCGAAGCGATGGGGGGCTGCTGCAGCGAAATTCTCTACGACCGCATGAAGACCGCCGTCATCGGCGAGGACCCTGCCGGGGTGGTCACCTACAACGCCTCGCTGGTGGCGCTGTTGGCCCACTATGGCAGCGCCCCGAAAGCCTGCCAGCCTTACCGGGCCAAGACGAAGGGTAAGGTGGAACGGCCGTTCGGCTATATCCGGCAGGATTTCTTCCTTGGCCGCAGCTTTCGTGATCTCGACGATCTGAACGCCCAGTTCGGCACATGGCGTGCCGATATCGCCAATGCCAGGCAGCACGCGACCACCGGGCAGATCGTGAAGGAGCATTTTGAGCAGGAACAGCCTCATCTGCTGCCGCTGCCCGGCATGCGCTACGACACGGTCCTGACGGTCGAAAGGCGGATCAGCCGGGAAGGCATGGTCGCGGTGGCTGGCAATTATTACAGCGTACCCGATACCACTCGCCGCCGCGTGGTCGAAGTCCAGCATCACACGCATGAGGTGCGGATCTTCGAGGAAGGACAATTGATTGCCCAGCATCCCGTGATCGAGGGCAAGAACCGCAGGCGGGTCGAGCCCGGGCATCGCAAGGCACAGGCGGCGAAACCCGCACAACTCCTGCCCACAACCTCGGACAAGCCGGTCGGGCAGCGACCATTGACCTTTTACGGCGCCGTAGGTGATCGTCTGGCTGCTCTCAATGCCACAGGTGCTGCGTGATGTCAGTCTCCGACCGCATCCGGCAGAGCCTGCTGGCTCTCCACATGGCCCGTGCCCTGGAAACGCTCGATCACACGCTGGCCAGGCTGGAAAAGGGCGAAATCAGCGCGATCGAGGCCATCGACGACCTTCTGGCCGAGGAACTGAACTTGCGGGAGGGGCGGCGTATCGGCGTGGCATTGCGCACCGCCCGCCTCATGCCGGTCAAGACGCTTGAAAGCTTCGACTTCTCCTTCCAGCCTTCATTGGACCGGCATCGCATCAACGCACTCGCCCAACTCGAGTTCATCAACCGCGCGGAAGTTCTCCATTTTCTCGGGCCGCCCGATCCCACGACATAATACCCACCTCGCTATGTTATTGAAAAGTCATCGTCCTCTGGTCACTTAATTTTGATAGTGGACGCCGCATGCCGCTTTCAGCGTGATGCTTGATGTCTGGACGCTCAATATCGTCCCGCCGGATCACCCAAGGCGCCCCCTTGCAGTACTGCTCAGCGGGCAGATGGCCGGCACGGATCATGCGCAACACGGCCATTGGCCGTACTCCCAGCATCTCGGCGGCTTCCTGCATTGTATGTTCGCCACGCGTGACGCGTTCGCCCGCTTTGTAGACCTCTATCCCATGCTGATTGCGGAAGCTGCAAATGCGTGATTGCGTCCAACCGTTCTGACGCCCCGTGACCTTCCCGAGCCGGTTCAGGAGCGATGCAATATCTCTGTCGGGCAGCTGTCGTGCCAGCGTCCGGATGAGCGGTTCGAGATCGGGGGGCGAACTCCAGCGATGATGACCCGCCTTATTCTGCCTGACAGCGAGCGCGGTATGATCGCCGCCCTGCCAATGCACCATCATCTTGATCTGGTCGTCATCAATTCGCACGACGATCTCACGCACCACGGCGCGAATGATGCGCTTACGTGTGACACTTGTTGCCTTGGGGTGATTCCACGCTTCGGAGAGATCGGCACCCATACGGAGGATCTCGAGCCGCTCGTTATCATCCGATGCCTCTGGCTTTCTGCTGTCGAGCGCATCCAGCTCGGCCTGGCGCTCACGTACCAAAGTCAGAGCGACATTCCAGCGGCGCTCAAGTTCACCCGCTACGAGCCGGTTGTCGGGATCGACGGCATCATACTGGCGCTGCGCATGGGCTGCCTCATAGCGAGCCTGTTCGAGCGCCAGCGTCACTTGGTGCCGCTTCTCGTTGACCTGTTGGTTCGATGCCTTGACCGCTGTAAGCGCCGCTTCGATACCGAGCGGCTGAAGACGTTCGAGAACCTCGGCGCCGATCGCCTGATCGACGCGCAACGAACCGAAACCGATGCATGGGTCGGTTCCATGGTTGATGAGAGCGCCGCGACAGTTGTAGCGACCAGTGTTGCCGTTGCTACCGGAATAGCAAACGTGAAGCTTACGCCCACAATGACCACAGCGCAGGAGTCCACCGAGCAGAAGCTCGCCTTTGCGCATTGCGCCGCGGGGCATCATGCCCTTGCTTGTGGCGTTATCGGCGATCAAACGCTGGTTCCTCTCGAAATCCGCCCAACTGAGGTAACCCTCATGATGGTCTGGGATCAAGACCTCCCAGTCGGCCCGCTCCCGCCTGAAACCGCGGACGATCCGCTTGCGCCCCTCTTCGATGGTGACACGGCTGCAAGTGCGGCCAAATGTATAAGCGCCGCCATAGATCGGGTTAGTGAGGATGTGGTGAACGGTATTGTAAACAGGCAGCTTCCAGACAATCGATCGTCCTGCCTCACGTGTGTAGCAGATCGCTGGCAGCATGATCCCTTCGTTCCGGAGCGCGAGGTGAACCTGGCGAATGCTCTGCAGCTCGGAAAAGCGTTTGAAGACGAGTGCCAGAGCTTCGCGCACGCGTTGATCGGGATCCATCTCGATGCGATCATGCCGCGACTTCACATAGCCAACCGCGACCGTCAGGAAGAGCTCGCCGCGCCGTGCCTTAGCCTTGAGCGCCTCAAGTGAGCGGGCGCGCAGGATCGAGAGTTCGAGTTCGCTCATCGTTCCCTTCATGCCCAAAAGCATCCGGTCATTGGGATGACGCGGCTCATAGATGCCGTCCTCATCAATGATGATCGTACCGACGAGGCCGCAAAACTCGATCAGCGTGTGCCAATCGCGACCGTTGCGGGCGAGCCGCGACACCTCGATCGCCAGTACCGCGCCGACGCGACCTTCGCAGATAGCGGCCAGAAGCTTCTCGAAGCCAGGCCGGCTGACACCGGAGCCCGAGCGCCCGAGATCGTCATCGATAACGGTGACATCGCTCCAGCCAAGATCGCGGGCACGATCGGCCAAGCCATATTGGCGACGCCGGCTCTCCGGGTTGTTAGCGAGTTGGTCGGCTGTCGACTGGCGCACATAGACATATGCGCCGCGCGCAAAATGCTCAGGCAAAATCTTCATGGTCTGCCTCCTTCACTTGACTCGCTGCTTCCCTCAGCAGGGCCGAAATCAGCGGAAGGAGCCGTTCCTGCGCACCGACGGGAAAGGCTTTTACCGGCACCACGGGAGAGAACAGGTCTAGTTGTCGCGGCTTGCGCGGTTGCCTTTGCTGCATGGTCGTCTCCTCCACGACGCGAATCGTCGCGGAGCGATTTTAGGCAGTCATCGATCTCACGACGCAGATCGCGAAGGCACGCGAGCGAAAAACGTGGCATCTCCACTATCGCCATGGCCGACGCAGGTTCCTCGGTCATCCATACCGGCACCAGCGCCAGGCTGCCGTCAGGTTGGCGCCCGACATAAGCTGCCTCCCCGCAATAACGCTGCCTGCCAACGACAACGATCTTCTCGCTGAAGCGAGGGTGAAACGCATAGCAGACCTGCACCTCGCCACCGCTTCGCTGATATTGGGCATTATGAGCCCCGTTCGCCCGGTACGGGCAAATCCCATCTGGCCACCGCCATCGGCGTGGCAGTGGTCAAAGCTGGGCGCAGCGTTTATCGCTGCTCGCTGGCCGAGCTGATCGAAGCGCTCACCAAGGCGGAGCGCGAAGGTCGCCTGGTCGAGAAAATCCGCTTCTACACCCGCGCGTCGCTGCTGATCGTCGACGAAATGGGCTACCTGCCCATCACCCCGGGCGGGGCTAACCTCTTCTTCCAACTCGTCAACGCCCGCTACGAAAAGGGCGCAATGATCCTGACCTCCAACCGCGGCTTCGCCGAGTGGGGCGAAGTCTTTGGCGATCCCGTCGTGGCCACCGCGCTACTGGACCGATTGCTTCACCATGCCGTCGTCGTTCAGATCGAAGGCGCAAGCTACCGATTGCGGCAACATGCCGATCTGATCCCCGAGCATACACGCGCCCACGCCAATCTCACCCCGCCGCCCGCCCCGAGGCGCCGCGGCAGGCCGCCTAAAAATGGAGCTGTCGATCATCTCAATGGCTGATCACCAAATCCGCGCTGGGGATTTTTGCACCAGCACTTCTGAGGAATATTCGATCAGCATTTACACGCGCCTGACGGCGGCGATGATCTTATCTGGGTCTGCGGTCCAGACGAATGGCTTTGGGCTTTCATTGTGCTCGGCAAGGAAGCGGTTGATGGCCGCCTGGAGGTCGATGAGCGAGTGGAAGACGCCGCGTTTGAGACGGCGGTTGGTCAGCTTGGCGAAGAAGCCCT
>NZ_ALVC01000064.1:0-37417 GCF_000293195.2 Sphingomonas sp. LH128 | reverse complement strand
CCATCGACTTGCGCGCCGCCTGCTTGGGGGAAAGATGCTCTTCCTGGATCAGTCGCTCGACATTCTCGACGACGACGATAGCGTCATCGACCAGCAGGCCGATGGCGAGCACCATGCCGAAGAGGGTCAAGGTGTTGATCGAGTAGCCGAGCACCGACATCACGCCGAAGGTGCCGAGCAGCACCACCGGCACCGCGATCGTCGGGATCAGCGTCGCGCGCCAGTTCTGCAGGAACAGGAACATGACGAGGAACACGAGCACCACCGCCTCGACGAGGGTGTGCACCACCTGCTCGATCGACAGCCGCACGAACGGCGTCGAGTCGTAGGGGAAGGCCACCTTCACATCCGACGGGAAGTTCTTGGCGATCTTCTGCACTTCGGCCTTGACCGCATCGACGGTGTCGAGCGCGTTGGCGCCGGAGGCGAGGCGAACGCCGAAGCCCGATGCGGGCTTGCCATTGAACTGGGTATCGAAACCGTAAAGCTCCGCGCCGAGTTCGACGCGGGCGACGTCGCGCAGGCGCACGGTCGCGCCGCCCTGGGTCGAGCGCAGGCGGATATTGCCGAATTCCTCGGGCGTCTGCAGGCGCGACTGAACCGAGACGGTAGCGTTGAGCATCTGCTCCTTGGGCGCCGGCAGAGCGCCGATCTGACCCGCCGAAACCTGCGCATTCTGGGCGGAGATCGCGGTGGTGACATCGGCGATGGTCAGGTCGTAGCTGCGCAGCTTGAGCGGATCGACCCAGATGCGCATGGCGTACTGGGTGCCGAAGATCTGCAGTTCACCCACGCCGTTGATGCGGCTGACCGGGTCCTGCACCTGGCTGACGAGGTAGTCGGCAAGGTCAGTGGCTGAGTGGCTGCCGTCCTCGGAATAGATGGCGGTGACGAGCAGGAAGCTCGCTGCCGACTTCTGCACCTGCACGCCCTGGCGCTGCACTTCCTGCGGCAGCAGCGGCGTGGCGGCCTGCAGCTTGTTCTGGACCTGCACCTGCGCGATGTCGGGATCGGTGCCCTGCTCGAAGGTCAGGGTGATCGTCACCGTGCCCGCCGAGGAGGACGCGGCCGAGAAGTAGCGCAGGTTGTCGATGCCCTTGAGCTGCTGCTCGATGATCTGCGTCGTCGTGCGCTCAAGCGTTTCCGCATCGGCGCCGGGATAAGTCGCGGAGATCGAGACCGTGGGCGGTGCGATCTCGGGGAACTGGGCCACGGGCAGGCTGCGGATGGCGATGATGCCCGCCATCATCAGAACGATGGCGATGACCCATGCGAAGATGGGCCTGTCGATGAAATAGCGTGACATGGCGGCTTACTGCCCCTTGTTGGCAGGAGCGGCGGGCTGCCCACCAGCGGGCTTGCCGCCCTGCTGGGCCTGCCCTTGGGGTGCGACCGGCTTCACCGGCACGCCCGGACGCAGCATCTGCGCGCCGTCGACGACGACCTTGTCACCCGCCTTGAGACCGGACGTGACCAGCCAGTTGTCGCCGACGGTACGCGGGGCGGTGATCGGACGCATCTCCAGCTTGTTCTGCGCACCGACGACGAGGACGGTGGGATTGCCCTTCTCGTCACGCGACACGGCGACTTGCGGGACCAGCAGGCCATTCGCCTTGGTCGCCTGCGCGAACTCGGCCCGCACGTACATACCGGGGAGCAGCAGGCCCTTGGGGTTGGGGAACTGCGCGCGGATGATCTGGCTGCCGGTCGTCGGATCGACGGTCACGTCGGTGAACTTGAGCACGCCTTCCTGCGGGTAGGTGCTGCCGTCTTCCAGCTTCAGCTTCACCGCGACATTGCCGCTGGCGCTCGTCAGGTCTCCGGCGAGAAGCTGCTGACGCAGGCGCAGGACGTCGGCGCTGGACTGCTGGATGTCGACGAAGATCGGATCGAGCCGCTGGATCGTGGTCAGCGCATCGGTCTGCGAGGCCGAGACAAGCGCACCTGTGGTGTAAGTCGAGCGACCGATCCGGCCGGAAATCGGCGCACGGATGGTCGTGCGCGCAAGGTCGATCTCGGCCGAACGCAGCAGCGCCTGCTGCGCCGAAACGTCCGCGCGCGCCTGCTGCGCGGTGGTCACCGCGTTCTCGTAGTCCTGCCGCGAGATCGCGTTGATCTTGACCAGTTCACCATAGCGGCGGGCTAGCGCCTCGCTCGATGCGATCGCTGCGCGCGAGCGGGCCAGCGCCGCACGCGCATTCGCCGCTGCCGCTTCATAGGGCGCACCGTCGATGCGATAGAGCGGCTGACCGGCCCTCACCTGGTCGCCCTCGGTGAACAGTCGCGCAACGATCAGGCCATTGACCTGCGGGCGCACATCCGAACTCTCGTAAGCGCTGGTACGCGCCGGAAGTTCATTGCTGAGCGTGACGGACTGCTCGCGCACCGTGACCACGCCGACCTCGGGCGGTCCTGCCGGAGGCTGCTCCTGTCCTCCTCCACAGGCGGAGAGAATCAGCACTAGGGCCGGAGCGATCTTTTTCATGGAGTTAATCCGCCAAGAGGGTTAAAGCGTGAGTGAGCGTTCACTCATGATTCGCGCGACTGGTATTGCGTCGCAGCATAAAAAGCAAGCCGGACAGGGAAATGACCAACGAGACTGCACTGGATCGCCCCCGAGCCGCCAAGTCGGCCGCACGTCGAAAACACCTTCTCGACACCGCGCGTAACCTTTTTGTCGACCAAGGGTTCCATCAGACCGGAATGGCGCAGATCGCGGCCGCCTCGGGCATCGCCGTAGGGCAAATCTACCGCGACTTCGCGAACAAGGAGGCGATTATCGCCGCCATTTGCGAAACGGAGATTACGGCTTGGCTCGATGAAGAGACGCTGAGCGCCGCCGTTGCAGCCAATGATCGCGATGCCATTCTCGCATGGATCGAGCGCGTCGGGTTCGAGGAGCCGGACTGCGACGACCGCCGGCTCATGTGCGAATTGCTTGCCGAAGCAGGCCGCAACCCGGCGATCAACCAGATGCACACCAAGGTCGACATGCGGCTTCGCGACAGTCTTGGCGCAGCACTGGGGTCGCTGGCACCTGCTGCGACGGCGCAGCGCCATGCTACCGTGGCGGACTTCATGATCGCCATGTCGTGGGGCATGGTTGCGCTGCGCGAACTCTCGCCCGACAGCGATCACGAGACGCTGCATGCCCGCCTTTCCGCACTGCTCAGGCAGGAGGTTGCCGCGCTGGAAGACTGATCCGCCGGCCTTTGCGAATATTGCGGCGCACAATCGTTTGCGACAGCAGAATACTGCTCTTTTGATGCGCTGGACATTGTTTCGTGGTTGTATCATCCTGTCTTCAATGTCGGCCGAACGGCCGCTTGAGAGGACGGGATGTGATGATCGAGAACAGTGAAGTCGATTCAGGTGAAAAGGCCATGATCCTGCTGCAGAGCCTGATCTGCTATCTGCGTGAAAAGAACGTACTGTCGCGTGCCGACATCGAGGAACTGCGCGACCGGGTCGAGGCGCGAATCGCTACCGGCGAAAAGAACCTGCCCTGCACCGCCGCGATGGCCGCCGCCGCCGCGACCGAGATGCGCGAACTCGACGATTACTGTGGCAAGACTTACGGCGGCAAGCATCGTCGCCGGGTGAACTGACCACCCTCATCGTAAAGGGCTGTGACGGGCAGTAACCTTCCCCCTCAGGCTGCGCGCCGCTCGCGCCGCACGCTCGTCTCGTAGAGGGCGAAGAGGTCGGCGAAGTGATCGTCGCTGGTGCGGGCGACTTGCGGGTGATGCTCGCGCTCGAACAGCACCTCTGTGATCGCACGCGCCGCTGCCGCCGGGTCGCAGGCGGTGTACGTGAGGCCGCCGCCGTTCGCGGCATGGTCGACCGCGCCGCCCTCGTCCGGGACCACGATCGGCACGCCGCTGGCGCGGGCCTCGGCGGCGACCATGCAGAAGGTCTCCGCCTCGCTGCCGTGAACGAGCGCGTCGGCGCTGGCGATGACCCGCGCGAAAGTGTCCGGATTGCGCTCGGGCTCGAACAGGCGGACGTGCGGATTGCCGGCGATGTGCTTGAGCACGGTGCGCTGCTCGCGCCCCTCGCCGAACAGCACGAAGCCCACCGGCCGATCACGCGAGACCGAGGCCACCGCGTCCAGCACCAGCGGCCAGCGCTTTTCCGCCGCCAGTCGGCCGACGCCCAGCAGCAGGCGTGCGTCTTCAGGCAGGTCGCAGGCGGCCAGCAACTGCGCGCGCAGGACGGGATCGCGGTTCTGCGGGGAGAAACGGCCGGGCTGCACGCCCATCGGCACCGTCACCGTATTGGCGACGCCCCCGTCCGCCAGCCGCCGCGTCAGGCTGGAATTGGCGCAGACAACATGGTCGAAGCTGCGGCTGTGGCGGCGCAAGTGGTCCCAATAGACCGAGAACTGCCAGTCGATCGTTCGCCGCGCAAACACCTGCCCGAACCAGCGGTAGGCATAGGCGGAAAGCGGATCGGCATGCATGATCATGCTGCGCGGCGCATCGCCCGCCCAATCGGCGACGAGACGCGCGCTGCGCCAGGGCGAGGCGGCCTCGACGAAGTCCGGCTGCAGTTCGTCGAGCGCGGCGTGAAGCTGCGGCGCCGAGGCGAAGTACCAGTACTTGCGATCGAGCGGGAAGCGCGGGTTCTTCAGGGTGATGATGCGGGCATTCGGGCCACGCTCGATCACCGCGTCCTCGTCTCCCGGCGCAAGGATCACGATCTCATGGCCCAGCGCAGCGCCGATGCGCAGCTTCTGCTCTACATAAGTGCGCACGCCGCCGCCCTTGGGCGTGTAGAAGGCGCAGACGTCCACGATCCTCATGCTTTGGTCCCTTACTTCGACGCCAGCGGGGCCACGCCCAGCCCGCGACGGTAGTTCATCACGATGGAGATCGTCTTCGGCCCGCCGCCGACCGACGCGCTGGCCTTCTCGGCGCTCGGCTTGCTGAAGCCGAGCCGGGGATTGCCCGCAAAACCGATGCCGTCGATACGCCAGCCGAACTTGCGGTTGCCGTCCCGGTCGTGGAGCAGGCTCACCGCGTAGTCGCCGGGGCCGGGCACGCGTACGCACAGGCGCACCGGGCCGCTGGCGGGGACCGGCACCTCGACGCGGCGGAAGGTCTTGCCTGCGCTCACCAGCACGTTGTCGTCGGCGAGGAAGTCCGTGTTGTTGGCCGGGTAGACCTCCAGCTTGAGGGTGCCGATACGGTCCTTCAGGCCCTTCACCTGCACTTCGAAGGAGGAACCTGCCTCGTCCGGCCGACAGCGGCCCTCGGCCTTGCCGAGATCGGGCGTGGAGGGAATGGTCGCAGCGTTCGCCAGCATCAGCAGGGACAGGATCACGGGCGTTTCTCCGGATTGGCGAGGTCGTTGAAGGCGATGAGCGCGCCCAGCACGAGGTGCGCGGCGGTGATCAGCCCGGCCATGAGCGCCATGAGCGTGCCGATATCCCGCTCCTCGCCCAGCACCACGACGGTTATCCCTGCGAACAGCAGGTCCTTGTTCGGCACCAGCGGCAGGCGCGAGACGAGCAGGCGCAAGGTCGAAAGGTAGAGCCACCAGCTCAGCGCGACATCGGGCAGGACGATGTGCCACAGCAGCGCGAGGAACACGGTCGAGACGACGATGCGCGCGAAATGGACGCGGGTGATCATCCAGAGGTCATCGCGCGAGAGGCTGAAGACCTTGCGGCGGAAGGCCATGGCGCCCAGCGAGATCGCAAGAATGACGCCCAGCGACCCGGTCAGCAGGCGCCCGTCGATGCCCAGCTTGTCGAAGCCGAGCGAAGGCACCGCGAAGACCAGCAGCGCCATCGTCACCACGTTGCCGGTGACGGCCGAGAGGATCGACACGTCCTTGACCGTGCCGAACGGCGCGGCGGTCAGGGTGACGCGGCTGCGCGCCCAGGTGTAGAAGTACGCCTCGCCGAGATAGCCGAGCAGCAGTTCGTTGTAGATCTTCTTGCGCAGCAGCGCGAGCACGCCGCTGCCCGGAATGCGCCACAGCTTCCAGTAGATCAGCCACTCGCTGGCGGGGGTGATGAGGTAGTAGCCCGCGAAGATCAGCCAGAACCCCGGCGATGTCGGGATCATCTGCGGCAGACGGCGCAGCTCGACGCTGTTCGTCTCGTGCAGCACGGCGGCGATGACCGCCAGCGACAGCAGGATGGAGAACACCGCATTGCGCCCGCGCTTCGCGGTGCGATCCTGAGGGGTCAGTGCGATGGCCGCCAGATCGACGCCGTCTACGGTAGCAGCCACGGTTGCAGATTGAGACAAGGTGATCTCCGGGGTGACAGTCACTGGGAGCGCCGCAGCGACCGGCAGGGCGCCAGCGTGCTGAGGGCAAGGTCGCGGCGGCGCTCGGCCTCGCGGCGCGAGACGACCGTGCGCATCAGGTCGAGGTAGCGGCGCGCGGCGCCTTCGAGTTCGTAGTGCGAGGCGACGGCACGGGCGCGCGTCGGATCGCCGCGCAAGTCGCGCAAGGCGGCGATCCCTTGCGCGAAGCCATCCTGGCAGCGCACCGGGACCATCAGGCCGGTGCGACCGTGGTCGAGCAGGCTCGCCATGCTGACGCAGCAGTCGGTGGCGAGGATCGGCATGCCTGCCGCCAGCGCCTCGACCACGACGCCGGGCAGACCCTCGTAGTCGGAACTGAGCAGTAGCGCGTCGTGTTCGGCCAGCAGCGGGTCGATCGTCGCCACGTGGCCGAGAAACGCGACCTGCTCGGCGATGCCGAGCGAACCGGCAAGCGCTTCGAGATGGGCGCGCTCGGGGCCGTCCCCGGCGATGGTCAGGCGGTCACCGGCGCGAGCTCCGGCGGCGAAGGCCCGCAGCATCAGCGCAAAGTTCTTCTGCGGCGCGAGACGCCCCGCCGCGAGGTAGCGCGTGCCCCAGGCCGAAGGCGCGCGCCGTTCGATGCGGCCAAGCTGGATCAAACGGCGACGATTGAGGATCGGATTGGCAATCACCTCGACTTGACGCGGCTGCGCCAGCATACACTCGCGCACTTCGCGGCGCATCGGCTCGGACAGCGCGACCAGCGAATCGAACAGCCCGCCCTGCGCGCGCAGCCAGGCGCCGTAGCCCCGGCGCATGGCCCCTGACATGTCGGGACGGTGCAGCGCATTGCTGATCTTGAGCAGCATCGGCGGGGCGTGGTGGCCCATCAGCAGCTTCATGGCCGCGCCGATCACCGCGTACGTATTGCCGGGGCAGAACACCACGTCGACACGGTTTTCGATCAGGAAACTGTAGAGCGTGTGGACCATCCACGGCGTTCGCCACGATGCCGTTGCCTGCTGGAACCTGGGCCGCGTGGGCAGGCTCCAGTAATCGAGCGCGGGCGCACTGCACAGGCCCGCGCCGCCCGGACGGCCGAGAACCACGGTAACCTCGTGCCCCGCTTCGCGCCATTGCGCAGCCAGGCCGAGCGCGACGCGCTCGACGCCGCCCGGCTCAAAGCTGTGAATGGGGATCGCTATGCGCAATGGTTCCTGCATGTCCTTCCGACGCCGCCAGCCGTCTCGTTGCGGTGGCCTCTATGGACGGGTCATTTCGGGTTTGTGACGGTGATGCAGCCCGTCACGCAGCGGACATGCCAGCGACTTCGAAACGCCATGAAGCGGCTCTCTCGTAAGCAGACGCACAAAGTCGGGTCTATGCGGCGTGTAACTTTCGATCATCGCCCCGAAACCTGGGACGGTTGGCGCTTTCACGTCACAAAGGTGTCGCGAAACCGACTGTAAAACGTCTCCGAATTGACTGCAGGGCGTCAGAATAAGCGCGCAGATGCTGCGCCGCACAAGCTTAACGCTACAGGGGGTTCACCAAGCCATGCGCGCCATTTCGATCCGCCGTATCTGCATTCTCAGCACGAGCCTCGTGGCCATCGCCGCAAGCGCTCCGGCCTTTGCAGACGACACTGCCGACGCTGCAGCTTACGATAGTGCCGATACCGCCGACGCCATCGTCGTCACCGGCCAGCGCACCACCTACAACAACGCCGCGCTCGACGAGACGCTGATCGACGACAAGTCGCCGATCGCCTCGGCCATCGACCTCATCGGCACCCTGCCCGGCGTGCAGGTCAACGAGGGCGACGCCTTCGGCTTCGACGACTGGTCGACGACCTACTCGATCCGCGGCTACCAGACCAACCTCGACACCCAGCAGGTCGGCATCACCATCGACGGCCTGCCCAACGGTGGTTCGGGCTACGGCGGCGGCTCCAAGGCCAACCGCTTCATCGACACCGCCAACATCGGCACCGTCGAGGTGTTCCAGGGCACCGCCGACATCGCCTCACGCTCGAACGAGGCGCTGGGCGGCACCATCAACTTCGTCACCGCCGACCCCATCGACGACATGCGCGTGCGCCTGTCCGGCTCGGTCGGCGACTATGACGCCAGCCGCTACTACGGCCGCTTCGACACCGGCCTGATCGGCGGCGTTGCCAAGGCCTGGTTCTCCTACGGCCACCAGCAGGCAACCGACTGGATGGAAGGCTCGGCCAAGAACACGCGTGACAACTTCGCGATGAAGTTCATCGTCGATACGCCCGTCAAGTTCACCGGCTACGCCAGCTACGATGATGCCTACGAGAACAATTACGACCAGATGTACTCGCCCGAGCAGTACGCCGCGAGCCCGCACCAGGACGGCCTCAACGGCGTGTGGACCGGCGTTCCGGCGGTGGACCAGAACTATCGCGGCGTCTGGGGCACCACCCGCAAGAACTTCTTCGCTTACCTGAAGGCCGAGACGAAGATCGCCGACGCGCTCGATCTCAAGGCCTCGGTCTACTACCATGACATGGCCGGGCGCGGTGACTGGGCGCCGCCCTACATCGTCAACGTCGGACAGGACACCTCGGGCGTCCAGAGCGAGATCAACGGCACCTCTACGGTGAAGGGCACGCCCGCATGGTGGGCCACCCTGCCCGCCGGTTCGGGTACGCCGACCTACTTCGCGACCAACGCCGCCGGCCAGATCGTCGCGCCGACCGCGGCTGGCGCCATCCAGCAGCAGTCGTTCCGCCACACCCACTACCGCAAGGACCGCCTCGGCGGCACCCTCGACAGCGCCTGGACCATGCAGTTCGGCGCGCTTGAGAACACCCTGCGCGGCGGCGTCTGGTACGAGGACACCCACCGCCGCGAATGGCGCGACTGGCACCACGTCAGCGACACCCGCGTCGGCCCGGCCTATGACGCCACGCCCTACTGGACGCAGTACGACCGCAAGTATCCGCAGACCACCTTCAAGTGGTACGCCGAGGACCAGGTCCAGTTCGGCCCGGTCACCGCGAACTTCGGCGTCAAGCAGTTCATCAACCACCTCGACCGCGAGGACCTGTTCGGCGAGAGTTCCAACGTCGGCGTCAAGTCGAAGTCGAAGGTGCTGCTCTCCGGCGGCGTCCAGGTCGAGCCGATGACCGGCCTCGACCTGTTCGGCGGCTACTCGGAGAACTTCAAGGCGCTCTCCGATACGCTGCTCGAATACAGTGCTGACGCGTTCTCCAGCATCAAGCCCGAGACCGCCGAGAACTGGGAAGCCGGTGCGCGCTACTCCAACGGCATGTTCAACGCCTCGGCTACATGGTTCAAGAGCAAGTTCTCCAATCAGGTGATCTTCGTGCCCAGCTCGACCTCGGCCGGACCGGATTACCTGAGCGAAGGCGACGGCCGCTTCTTCAACGCGGGCGGCATCGACTCCGAGGGGTTCGAACTGCTCGCCAACGTCCGCCCGGTTCACGGCCTGACCCTCTACGGTTCGTACACCCACATCGATGCCAAGTACCGCGGCACCGGCAATGCCGAACTGGACGCGGAACAGGGCGTGACGGCGGGCAACCGCGTCGCGGGCATTCCCAAGGACATGTGGGTGCTGTCGGGCACCTACAACTACGGCCCCGTCACCCTGGGCCTGACCGGCAAGTACACCGGCAACCGCTTCGTCAATGCGAGCAACGCCTGGACCGCAAAGAACTCCTTCATCACCGACCTTTCGGTCGCGGTGAAGGGCGAGGGCCTGACCGATACGCTCAAGGACCTGACCTTCGCACTCAACATCACCAACCTGACGGACGAGGACTACCTCGGCGGCATTTCGGGCAACTACGCCTGGATCGGCACTCCGCGCACGATGGTCTTCAGCGTCACCGCCGACTTCTGACGGTAGCGCGAGGGGCGGGTCGGCGTTCGGGGGGACGCCGGCCCGTCCTTTTCCTTTGCAGCACAGCACACCAGAACACAGGATTGCCCGCCATGACCATGCTCCAAGCCCATCAGGTTTCCCGCCGCGCCCTGCTGGCCGGTATGGCAGGAGGAGCGGCGATCATGGCGCTGCCGATTTCCGCCCTCGCCGCCACAGCGGTGAACCCGGTGTTCCGGCACGGCGTCGCCGCCGGTGACCCCGACGCTTCGAGCGTGGTGCTCTGGACCCGCGTGACTGTGCCCGCCGCCACCGATGTGCAGTGGGAACTCTCCGACAGCCCCGCCTTCGTGAAGATCCTGAAGTCCGGCACGATGCGCACGGACGCGGAGCGTGACTTCACCGTCAAGGCCCTCGCCGCCGGCCTCCCGGCGGGCGGTACGTTCTTCTACCGCTTCCGCATGGGCAAATCGGTGTCGCCGATCGGCCGCGCCCGCACCTTGCCCGAAGGCCGGGTCGATACGCTCGGCATCGCCCTCGCCTCGTGCTCCAACTATGCCTTCGGCTTCTTCAACGCCTACGATGCGATCGCGAAGGATCCGGCGATCGACTTCGTGCTCCATACCGGCGACTACATCTACGAATACGGCGGCAAGGACGGCTGGGGTGAAAACATCGCCCGCACCATCGGCCGCGAGCACGCCCCCGCGCACGAGATCGTCACCCTCTCCGACTACCGCACCCGCCACGCGCAGTACAAGACCGACGCCGGATCGCTGGCGATGCACGCGCAGCACACCCTGCTCGCCTGCTGGGACGACCACGAGAGCGCGAACAACCCCTGGACCGGCGGCGCGCAGAACCACCAGCCCGATACCGAGGGCGACTGGGCCACGCGCCGCGCCGCCTCGATCCGCGCCTATTACGAATGGATGCCGGTGCGCGAACCGGAATGGCTCGACGTCAAGGGCCGCACCCGCATGCAGTTCTGGCGCGCCTACCGCTTCGGCGACCTCGCCCTGCTGCACACGCTGGAGACGCGCCACACCGCGCGGGCGAAGCAGATCGAATACCTCGACCATGCGCAGGAAATCGTTGACGACGCCTCGGCCGAGAAGTTCAAGCGCGACGTCCTCGGCGCCCCGAACCGTCCGCTGATCTCGCCCGAACTGGAAACGGACCTGGAGGCCGCTCTCGCCCGTTCGGTGAAGGACGGACAGCCCTGGCGCGTGATCGGCTGTCCGATGGTGATCGGCCGCCTCAACGTGCCCGACCTTGCGAAGCTGGGCGTGCTGCCCGACCCGTTCCCCAAACTCGCCGCTGCGAAGACGAAGGAGGAACTGGCGAAGCTGGCAGCCGACCCGCATGTCTCGCTGGCGTGGCGCGGCCGCTGGAACCTGCCCGACTACACCGACGCCTGGGGCGGCTACCCTTGGGCCCGCGAGCAGTTCTATGCCCTGTCGCGCCGCGCAGGTGCGGGCGATCTGGTGTTCCTCTCGGGTGACAGCCACAGCTTCTGGACCAACGACCTGGCCGATGCACAGGGACGCCCCACGGGCATCGAGTTCGGTACGGCGGGCATTTCCTCCCCGGGCGATTTCATGGACAGCGGCTTTGGCGAGGACATGTCGCCCAAGCTCGATAAGGCCTACGCCGATCACATGCCTGAGGTGGTATGGACCGACAACATGCATCAGGGCTACGTCCGCATGCAGTTCGGCCGTGAGACCGGCAAAGCCAGCTTCGTCGCGGTCAGCACCGTCCTGTCGCGCGACTACACGACAAGCGTGATTCGCAAGGACGACTTCCGCCGCGACGGCAACCGCGTACGCTTCGCCTGATCTGAACCACGAACGATGCCAACCGACACGGACGGGGGGATCGCCCTTCGTCCGTATCGGCGCGTGCCTGTGATGTTGAACGGCCTGTGTTTAGTCGAGGAACGCTCGCATGATGCGTGAACGGCTCGGATGCTTGAGCTTGCGCAGCGCTTTGGCCTCGATCTGTCGGATACGCTCGCGAGTCACCGAAAACTGCTGTCCGACCTCCTCCAGGGTATGGTCCGTTGGCATCCCGATGCCAAAGCGCATGCGCAGCACGCGCTCCTCACGCGGGGTCAGCGATGCCAGCGTGCGAGTTATCATTTCCTTCAGGTTGGCCTGAATCGCCGCGTCCACCGGGATTACGGCGTTCTCGTCCTGGATGAAGTTGCCAAGGCTGCTGTCTTCCTCATCGCCGATCGGTGTTTCGAGCGAGATAGGTTCCTTCGCGATCTTCAGAACCCGCTTCACCTTTTCGAGCGGCATCGACAGTTTCTCGGCCATTTCCTCGGGCGTGGGCTCACGGCCCTGGTCATGGAGGAACTGACGGCTGGTGCGCACCAGCTTGTTGATCGTCTCGATCATGTGGACCGGGATACGGATCGTGCGGGCCTGATCCGCGATCGAGCGCGTGATCGCCTGCCTGATCCACCAGGTCGCGTACGTCGAGAACTTGTAGCCGCGGCGGTACTGGAACTTGTCGACCGCCTTCATCAGCCCGATGTTGCCTTCCTGGATGAGATCCAGGAACTGCAGACCGCGGTTGGTGTACTTCTTGGCGATCGAGATCACCAGACGCAGGTTCGCCTCGACCATTTCCTTCTTGGCGATGCGCGCTTCACGCTCCGCCTTCTGGACCATGTTCACGATGCGGCGGAACTCGGGGAGCGCCATGCCGGTGGCAGTGGCGATGTCCGAGACTTCCAGACGGATGCGCTCGGCAGGTTCAGCCTCGTTTTCTGCGAAGGCAGCCCACTTCTTGTCCTTCCCGGCCACTTCTGCGACCCAGGCGTCGTCCAGTTCGCGGCCCGTATAGGCTTCGAGGAAATCGGCGCGCTTCACCTTGTGACGCTCGGCCAGACGCAGCATCTGGCCGCCCAGCGTCGTCAGGCGACGGTTGAAGGCATAGAGGTTGTCGACCAGGTATTCGATCTTGGTCGCGTGGAACTTGACCGATTCCACCTGCGCCGTGAGGTCTTCACGAAGCTGCTGGTACTGGTCTTCCTTGGCGGCCGGGAAATCGATGCCCAGCGCCAGCGCTTCCAGACGATCGCGCTGCAGGCGCTCGAAAGTCTGGAACAGTTCGGTGATCAGCAGGAACTTCTCAAGCGCTTCGGGCTTGAGGGCCGCTTCCATCTGCGCGAGCGAGAGGGTGTTGTCCTCTTCCTCTTCCTCGGCCTGACGCTTGGGAATCGGGTTGCCGTCCTCGTCGAGTTCCTCGGAGTTGTCCTCGTCGTCGGAATCGTCGTCCTTGAACGAGGGACCGGCGGTCTTTTCGCTGATTTCGCCGTCGTCCTCGCTCTCGCCGTCCTCGCTCAGGGCTTCGGGCGCGGGCTCCTTCGAAAGCATCGCGTCGAGATCGAGGATCTCGCGCAACTGCATCTCGCCGTTGTTGAGCGCTTCGGACCACTGGATAATGGCGTGGAAAGTGATCGGGCTCTCGCACAGGCCCAGGATCATCATGTCGCGACCGGCTTCGATGCGCTTGGCGATGGCGATTTCGCCCTCGCGGCTGAGCAGCTCGACCGCGCCCATCTCGCGCAGGTACATGCGCACCGGGTCGTCGGTGCGCTCGACCGTTTCCTTTTTCTTCGCGGGATCGACGTTGACGCGCGGCGAGACTTCATCGCCTTCGCTGTCGTCGTTGTCGTCTTCCGAATCGCGATCGTCGTTTTCTTGATTGTCGGCGTCTTCGTCGTTGTCGACGATGTTGACGCCCATCTCGTTCAGAGCCGAGGTGATATCCTCGATCTGGTCCGAAGACATGTCCTGAGGCAGCGCCTCGTTCAGTTCGTCATAAGTGATGACACCGCGGCGCTTGGCGCGCGCGATCAGCTTCTTGATCGAACCTTCGTTGAGGTCGATCAGCGGTGCGTCCGTACCCTCGTTGTCCGCGCCGTTGGTGTCGTTCTTGCTCATCAGTTCGCCGTTATCCCGTGCCGTCGTGAGTGCATAAACCTGGGGTCCGTAAACCTTGTATAATTATACAATCACGACGCATGTCTGGTTGCCATTTGCCTGAGACGGCTATCGAATTCCAGCTTTCTCTTCAGCAGTCGCTGCTGTTCGGCGAATGCCGAGTCGGAAAGCTCTGATTCGAACCGCGCCGTTGCTTTTGCCAGTGCCGCTTCGAGTACTGGTCGCTCGACGAGGAGGTCGATCGCCTGGGCCAGTTCGGCTGCCGCCTGTTCCTCGCTCGTTTCGGGAATCAGGAAGCCGAATCTAAGCCCTGCGTACTCGGCGGCCTTGGGTTGCACCAGGCCGTTGTCTCGCAATATGGTGGCGAGAACCTCGGTTTCAAGCGCGTCTGCGGCGCCGCAGCAGTCCACCAGTGTCTCGAAGCGCGGATCGAGACCGGGGGTGCGGGCGAGCGCTTCCGCGTGGCGCGCAAGTTGCGCGGGCCAGCGAATGAGCCCGGCGATGATCGCGGCGGAGAGCGCATCGCGGGTGCCTGCGCCTGCGAATCGGGTGTTCAGGCGCTCGATCGATTCGGGCGAGGAGGGGGCAGGGCTCGGCTTGCCGTTCCACTTGCCGCTTCCGCGCTGGTTCTGGCGAGGCTGGAAGTTTCCGCCCCCACCTTGCCCTCCACCCTGTTGCCAGCGATTCTCCCGGCGCGGGAAGGCGAATTCGGAATATCGGTCCTGCAGTTCGCGGCGGTAAAGCCCGGCGATGTCGGGGTGCTGGATCGTCTCGACGTGGGCCATCAGGCGGGCCTTGAGGCCGGCCTTGTCCTCGGGCGTATTGAGCGGGACGGCATCTCGCTCGGCCTCCCACAGCACTTCGACGAGGGACTTCGCCTCGCCGAGAATATCCTCCATCGCGCGGGAGCCGCGCTGCTTGATGAGATCGTCGGGGTCCAGCCCCTCGGGCAGGCGGACGATTCGCAGGGAGTGGGCAGGGCGCAGCAGCGGCAGGGCGCGGGTGATCGCGCGCATCGCCGCGCGTTGACCGGCCGTGTCGCCGTCGAAGCACAGGGTGGGCGTCTCGACATGGCGCCAGAGCATCTCGATCTGGTGCTCGGTCAGCGCAGTGCCCAGCGGCGCGACGGCATCGGCGATACCGGCGGCGGCCAGCGCGATGACGTCCATGTAGCCCTCGACCACCACGATCCGCCCCGACTGGCGCGCGGCGGGCGCGGCGCGGTGCAGATTGTAGAGCGTGCGGCCCTTGTCGAACAGCGGGGTGTCGGGCGAGTTGAGGTACTTGGGCGCGTCGGTCTTGCCCTTGGTGAGGATACGCCCGCCGAAGGCGATGACCCGGCCGCGCGCATCCTCGATGGGGAGCATGAGGCGGCCGCGGAACCGGTCGTAGGGATCGCGTTCCTCGACGGCGATGCGCAGGCCCGCCTCGATCAGCATGGGCTCTGGGAAGCGGGAGAGGGCCTCTTTCAGCGCCTGCCGCCCCTCGGGCGCATAGCCGAAGCCGAAGCGCTGCACGGTATGCGCATCGAACCCGCGCGTGGCGAGATAGGCGCGCGCCGCACTGCCCTCGGCGCCGGACAGGCTGGCCTTGAACCACTCCTGCGCGGCGGCCATCACGTCGTGCAGGCTGTCGCGCTTCTCCGCCGCCCGCGCCATCTGCGGATCGGGCGCGGGGACGTCCATCCCGGCCTCGGCCGCCAGTTCCTTGACCGCGTCCATGAAGGCGAGGCCCTGGTGATCGGTCATCCAGCGGATGGCGTCGCCATGGGCGCCGCAGCCGAAGCAGTGGTAGAACCCTTTCTCGTCGTTGACGTAGAAGCTGGGCGAGTTCTCGTTATGGAAAGGGCAGCAGGCCCGATGCTCGCGCCCCGCCTTCTGCAACCGCACGGAGCGGCCGATCAGAGCGGAAAGCGCGGTGCGGGACCGGAGTTGGTCGAGCCATTGGGGGGTGAGCACGAGACCTGCCGCCTGTCAGCAAATCAGGCCAGCGCCGCCTTCACCCAGCCGCTCGCCTTGGTCATGTCGAGCACCGTGCCGTGGCGGGCTTTCAGTTCGCCCATGACCTTGCCCATGTCCTTCATGCCGCTGGCGCCGGTTTCGGCCTTGATCGCCTCGATGGCGGCCATGGTCTCTTCCTCGGACAGCTGGGCGGGAAGGAACGTCTCGATCACTTCCAACTCGGCCTGTTCGTCTGCGGCCTTTTCGGGGCGGCCGCCCTGCTCGAACAGGGTGATCGATTCGCGGCGCTGCTTCACCATCTTCTGCAGTACGTCGATCACCAGCGCGTCGTCGTCGGGCAGCGTGTCGGCGGTGCGCAGCTCGATGTCGCGGTCCTTGATCTTTGCAAGGATGAGGCGGACAGTGGCGAGGCGCTGCTTCTCACCGGCCTTCATGGCGGTGATCTGCGCGGCCTTGATCGAATCACGAAGCATGGGTTTTCCTGCAAATGAACTGAGTGAACGGGGTGGTGCGTGTGGCAAAGCTAGCAACCTGCGCGCCGATTTGCACGTGTGCGCCCAAATTGCACCCCCACACCTTGACGCGGTGCACAACCCTCTCTAGCGGCCGCGTCTTAGCACACAACGTTAGAAACGCCGTCAACGGAGCGACCCACCATGGCCGACGCCGCATCTTCGCTTGCGCCCAAACCCGAAGGGGCAACGGGCGTTCTGGTTCTCAGCGACGGACACGTCGTATGGGGACGTGGTTTCGGTCATGTCGGAGAGTCCGTGGGTGAAGTCTGCTTCAACACCGCGATGACCGGCTACCAGGAAGTCATGACCGACCCGTCCTATGCGGGCCAGATCGTCACTTTCACTTTCCCCCACATCGGCAATGTCGGCGTGAACGAGGAAGACCTCGAATCGCTGGTCGATGGCGCCGTCGGCTGCGTCGTCCGCGAGGACGTGACGCTGCCTTCGAACTTCCGTTCCGCAGGCGGCTACGCCGAGTGGCTGGCGAGCAAGGGCAAGGTCGGCCTCTCGGGCGTCGACACCCGCGCGCTCACTCGCCGCATCCGCAGCGCCGGTGCGCCCAACGCCGTCATCGCCCATGACCCCGAAGGCAACTTCGACACTCCCGCGCTCATCAAGCGGGCGCAGGAATGGCCGGGCCTCGAAGGCATGGACCTTGCCAAGCTGGTCAGCCGCACGGATTCGCAGGGCTGGGAAGGCTCCGTCTGGACGCTCGGCGAGGGCTACGGCACTGCCGACGGCGAGACCCGCCCGCACGTCGTCGCGATCGACTACGGCGCCAAGGACAACATCTTCCGCAACCTCGTGAAGGCGGGCGCGCGCGTCACCGTGGTTCCGGCCGAGGCTTCGCTGGAAACCATCCTGTCGCTCAAACCCGCTGGCGTGTTCCTCTCGAACGGCCCCGGCGACCCGGCGGCGACCGGCGCTTATGCCGTGCCCGTGATCGCGGCGCTGCTGGAGCGTGACATGCCGGTCTTCGGCATCTGCCTCGGTCACCAGATGCTCGGCATCGCGGCAGGCGCGAAGACCAGCAAGATGTTCCAGGGGCATCGCGGCGCCAACCATCCGGTCAAGCGCCATGCCGACGGCGTGGTCGAGATCACCTCGATGAACCACGGCTTCGCGGTGGACAACACCTGCCTGCCGGGCAACGTCGAGGAAACCCACGTCTCGCTGTTTGACGGCACCAATTGCGGCATCGCGATCAAGGGCAAGCGCGCTTTCGGCGTCCAGTACCACCCCGAGGCGAGCCCCGGCCCGCAGGACAGCTTCTACCTGTTCGAGAAGTTCGTGGGTATGCTCGGCTGATGGTCGCAGCGGGTCAGGCTCCCTTGGCGGCGTTCGCGCCGTCCCACGCATCGGCGATGATTGCCGGTGCGGCCAAGGGAGCTTTCGACCCGGCCCGGCGGATTGCCTATGCATCCAGGCACCTCATAACAAAGAAGGTGCCTGAAATGACTAGCGCAATGTCCGCTCTGATCGACCACATGATCGCCTACTACGTCGCCGGGCCGGCGGCCGAACTCTCGGTCGCGCCGCGCTTCTATCCTTACGGCGAGCTTCAGCTCATCTTCGAGGACAAGGTCTCCGTCGCCGTCCGCAAGTTCGGCCCGAAAGTGCGCAAGCACTCCAAGGAAGCCGGCAAGGCCTTCATCGATCGCATGATCGAGACGGGCGCCTGGTCCACCAACCAGGGCGAGTACGGCGGCTCGATGCACCAGTTCCAGGCCGACCGCTTTCGCGAAGTCATTCGCGCTGAGCAGGACGCCAACCCCATCATCCAGAACGCGAAAGCCGATCCCGACTACTGGGACAAGGCTTTCGGTGATCTGGTGGCATAAGCCACCGGGTCGCATTACAAGACACACAGGACACCCAGGAAAGCCCATGCCAAAGCGCACCGACATCTCCTCGATCCTCGTAATCGGCGCGGGGCCCATCATCATTGGTCAGGCCTGCGAGTTCGACTATTCGGGCACCCAGGCGATCAAGGCGCTCAAGGAGGACGGTTACCGGGTGATCCTGGTGAACTCGAACCCCGCCACGATCATGACCGACCCGGACATGGCCGACGCCACTTACGTGGAGCCGATCACCCCCGAGGTCGTCGCGCGCATCATCGAGAAGGAGCGCCCCGATGCGGTGCTCCCGACGATGGGCGGCCAGACCGCGCTCAACTGCGCGCTGGCACTGTTCAACGACGGCACGCTGGAGAAGTTCGGCGTCCAGATGATCGGCGCCGACGCCGACGCGATCGACAAGGCCGAGGATCGCCAGCGCTTCCGCGACGCGATGGACAAGATCGGCCTCAACTCGGCGCGTTCGGGCGTGGCGCATACCTTGGACGAGGCTTTCGCGGTGCTTGAGCGCACCGGTCTGCCCTCGATCATCCGCCCCAGCTTCACGATGGGCGGCACCGGCGGCGGCATCGCCTACAACAAGGCCGAGTTCGAGGCGATCGTGCGTTCGGGCCTCGATGCCTCGCCGACCACCGAAGTGCTGATCGAGGAATCGCTGCTCGGCTGGAAAGAGTACGAGATGGAGGTCGTGCGCGACCGCCATGACAACTGCATCATCATCTGCTCGATCGAGAACGTCGATCCGATGGGCGTCCACACGGGCGACTCGATCACCGTCGCCCCGGCGCTGACGCTGACCGACAAGGAATACCAGATCATGCGCAACGCCTCGATCGAGGTGCTGCGCGAGATCGGCGTCGAGACCGGCGGTTCCAACGTCCAGTTCGCGGTGAACCCCAAGGACGGCCGCCTGATCGTCATCGAGATGAACCCGCGCGTGTCGCGTTCCTCGGCGCTGGCCTCGAAGGCCACCGGCTTCCCGATCGCGCGCGTCGCCGCCAAGCTGGCGGTCGGCTACACGCTCGACGAGATCATGAACGAGATCACCGGCGCGACCCCGGCCGCGTTCGAGCCGACCATCGACTATGTCGTCACCAAGATCCCGCGCTTCGCCTTCGAGAAGTTCAAGGGCGCCAAGAACGACCTCACCACCGCGATGAAGTCGGTCGGCGAAGTCATGGCGATCGGCCGCAACATCAAGGAATCGATGCAGAAGGCCCTGCGCGGCCTCGAAACCGGCCTTGACGGCTTCAACCGCGTGCCCGCGCTGGAAGGCGCCGGCCGTGACGTCATCACCGCCGCTCTTTCGCGCGCCACGCCGGAGCGTCTGCTGCACGCCGCGCAGGCCTTCCGCGAAGGCTTCACCGTGGACGAGATCCACGCGATCGCCCACTACGACAAGTGGTTCCTGCGCCACATCGAGGAAATCATCGCCGAGGAAACCAAGATCCTCGCCGAAGGTCTGCCCAACGATGCGGCGGGCATGCGCAAGCTGAAGGCGATGGGCTTCTCCGACAAGCGCCTCGCCACGCTGGCGGTGCGTTCGGTCGGCGTCGCGGGCGGTCTGGGCGAGACCCAGGCCAAGCGCTCGGGCCTGCTGCATGACGCGCTGCGCGCCATGGCCGGTGCCACCAGCGAGAAGGAAGTGCGCCAGCTTCGCCGCAAGCTGGGCGTCGTCCCCGTTTTCAAGCGCATCGACAGCTGCGCCGCCGAGTTCGAGGCGGTGACGCCCTACATGTACTCGACCTACGAGGCCCCGATCTTCGGCGAGCCCGAGGACGAGGCCATGCCGTCCGACCGCAAGAAGATCGTGATCCTCGGCGGCGGTCCGAACCGCATCGGGCAGGGCATCGAGTTCGACTACTGCTGCGTCCACGCCTGCTTCGCCCTGTCCGAGGCCGGCTACGAGACCATCATGGTCAACTGCAACCCCGAGACGGTTTCGACCGACTACGACACCTCGGACCGTCTCTACTTCGAGCCACTGACTGCCGAGGACGTGCTGGAAATCCTGCGCGTCGAGCAGCAGAGCGGCGAACTCGTCGGCGTGCTGGTGCAGTTTGGCGGCCAGACTCCGCTCAAGCTGGCGCAGGCGCTGGAAGACGAGGGCATTCCGATCCTCGGCACCTCGCCCGACGCGATCGACCTTGCCGAAGACCGCGAGCGGTTCTCGGCTCTGGTCGACAAGCTCGGCCTCAAGCAGCCCGCCAACGGCATTGCCCGCAGCCGCGACGAGGCGGTGAACGTCGCCAATCGCATCGGCTACCCGGTGCTGATGCGCCCAAGCTACGTGCTGGGCGGCCGCGCGATGGAGATCGTCGACAGCGAACAGCAGCTCGACGACTACATCACCACCGCCGTGCAGGTCTCGGGCGACAGCCCGGTCCTCATCGACCAGTACCTGCGCGACGCCATCGAGTGCGACGTCGATGCCCTGTGCGACGGCGAGCGCGTGGTCGTGGCAGGCGTCATGCAGCACATCGAGGAAGCGGGCATCCACTCCGGCGACAGCGCCTGTACCCTGCCGCCTTACAGCCTGCCGCCCGAGATCATCGCCGAAATGGAGCGTCAGGCCGAGAAGCTGGCGTTCGGCCTTAACGTCAAGGGCCTGATGAACATCCAGTTCGCGGTGAAGGACGGCGAGGTCTACCTCATTGAGGTCAACCCGCGCGCCTCGCGCACGGTGCCCTTCGTCGCCAAGGCGCTGGGCCAGCCGGTCGCCAAGATCGCTGCGCGCGTCATGGCGGGTGAGAAGCTGGACACCTTCCCGCCGTTCAAGCGCGACCTGCCGTACATGGCGGTCAAGGAAGCCGTGTTCCCCTTCAACCGCTTCCCCGGCGTCGATCCGGTGCTCAGCCCCGAGATGAAGTCCACCGGTGAAGTGATGGGAATCGATAGCGATTTCGCTCGCGCCTTCGGCAAGGCGCAGCTTGGCGCCGGCATGAAGCTCCCGGTCGAGGGCACCGTGTTCGTTTCGGTCAAGGACAGCGACAAGCCGGTGATCCTGCCTGCGGTGAAGACGCTGATCGAGCAGGGTTTCCGCATTGTAGCCACCAGCGGCACGCAGAAGTATCTGGCCGAAGCGGGCCTGCAGGTCGATTTGGTCAATAAGGTGGCCGAAGGCCGTCCGCACATCGTCGACAAGATCGTCGATGGCGAGATCGCGCTGATCTTCAATACCACCGAAGGCTGGCAGAGCCTGGTGGACTCCCAGTCGATCCGCGCCTCGGCGCTGACCGGCAAGGTTTCGATCTTCACCACGGCGGCGGCCAGTGTCGCTGCGGCGGAGGCGATCGCGACAATTCGCGGGAGCAAACTTGAAGTGCGATCGTTGCAGGACTACTATAGCTGAAATCGATCTCGCCTCCCCCCACATCGCAGCAGATCGGCCCCGCCCGCCTAGGGCGGGGACAGGAAACTAGTCGCAAGACCTTTGGGGGAAGGCCGCAGGAGGAAATGAATTAGAATGGCAAGTGTCGAAAAGCTGCCGATGCTCGCGGAAGGTTACGAGCGGATGACCGCGGACCTCAAGGCGCTGCGCGATGAGCGTCCGCTCATCGTCGACGCCATCGAGGAAGCGCGTGCCCACGGCGATCTTTCGGAAAACGCCGAGTACCACGCCGCCAAGGAGCGCCAAGGCCAGGTCGAGGCGACCATCGCCGACCTCGAGGATAAAATCACGCGTGCGCAGATCATCGATCCCGCGACGCTGTCGGGCGACAAGATCATCTTCGGCGCCACCATCACTCTTCTCGACGATGACGAGAAGCCGGTGAAGTACCAGATCGTCGGCCCTTACGAAGCGGACGCGAAGGTCGGCCGCATCAGCTACAACTCGCCGCTCGGCAAGGCGCTGATCGGCCGCAAGGTCGAGGAAGAGATCGAAGTGACCGTCCCCTCGGGCGACAAGTTCTACCTGGTGCAGAAGATCGAATTCATCTGATCCTCTCCGCTTCAGGATAAAGAAAAAGGCCGGCGTTTCCGCCGGCCTTTTTCGTTTCCGCTGCTCAGGCTGCCGGCAGTTCCGGCTCGAGCAGGCGATGAAGATGCACGATCACGTACTTCATCTCGGCATCGTCGACGGTGCGCTGCGCTGCCGATTTCCAGGCATTCTGGGCCTCGGCGAAATCGGGATAGACACCGACAAGGTCGAGAGCCTTGAGGTCGGTGAATTCGAGGCTGCGCGGATCCTTGACCCGGCCGCCCATTACAAGGTGAAGCTTCTGCATGGGAGAGTGCCGCTTTCCTGCTGGTTGGGAGATAAGCGGCCTATAATTTTGGAGAGGTCAAGGAGCAAGTGCACAAGACGCACCTTGATCGCGCAGTAAGCGAAAAGGTGCGTCTTTAGCTGAAATTCACGAGCCGTTTACGATCTAACACGCTTCTTGAGGTCTTCGGCCATGTGCAGCACCTTGGTCGAGCGGACAGCCGCCGCGTCTCCAAGGCGGTTGGCGGTGTCGGCAGCCGCATCGCCAAGCCTGCTGGCTCGGCGGGCAGTCGCACGGCCGAGGGCACTTGCGGCGCCTACTGCAGCCAGGCCGTACTTTTCGAGATTGAGAATGGCCAGATCGCTGGCCTTTTCGGCGCTGTCCGCGAACTTCGAGGCCTGCTTGCGCGCATCGATGCCGATGTCGTGCGCCTTGTCGCCCACCTTGCGGCCGAGTACGACGCTGGCGGTGCCGGCAGCCTCCGCGAGGTCCAGCGTGCGCGCGACGATCCGCCTGCTGACGCGGCGCGGCAGGAGGGCGCTCACCGCGACGCCGACGGCGACACCGCCTGCGACGGTCAGTACCGGGTGCTTCTTGACGAAGGCGATGACTTTGTCAGACGGCGTGGGCTCGGCGATTTTCGCGGGCAGGGCGACGACGTTTGCGCCTTTACCGGCAGCGATCGGGGTGGACGACTCGGTCTTGCTCACCTGGCGTTCCTTCCTTGGTCAAGAGACCCGGTCGCGCGCACTGTCCAACAGGCGCTGCGCCAGGTCGATAATGGGATTACGCAGAAACCAAAGCACGAGCGCTGCCAAGGTTCCGCCGATTGCGGCGGGATGCTCCTCGACAACGGCAACGGCCTCGTCGAACATCAGCTTGGCCTGATCGAGCGCCTCGTCAGCGATCCGGCCGCCGATCCCGCGCTCGTCCATGTCGGCCTTGAAAGCCTGGTAATGTCCGTCGAACTTCGCCTTCGCGGCGTCGCGCGCGGCCCGGTCCGCCAGAACCTGCGCTGCCTGCTTGCCCATTCGAGCCCCCGTAATAGATTAATCGCCCTGAGAACCGCCCGCGATACGCAGCATCCGGCGCAGCCGTGCGCGCGCACTCCAGGCCCCGAATGCGGCAAGCGCAAGCAATACCAGCGTGACAACCGCCATCGCGCCCCACAATCCGAGCAGCGGACCCAGGGCAATCACCGTACCGACCACGAAGGCCATGACAGCGAAGAAAACCAGCACCGCTGCCACCACGAGCAGCATGACGATAGTGCGTGTTTCCGACCCGACATATGCAGCGCGCGACTTTTGAAACGCGAGTTCAGCCTGCGCAAAAACCTTCGCATCATCAGCCAGCTGGCGCAGATCCTGCGCCAGCGACAGATTCTTGTAATGCTCGGCCGCAGGGGCGAGGGTGGGTGTGGTGTCCTGCATTCTCTCAGGAAGTCAGCTCAGGCGCCGAAGCGCCTTCACTTGCCCCTGAACAGGCGGGAAAGCACGAAGCCGGTCGCGGCCGCGATGCCGAGTGCCTGCCACGGGCTGTTGCGCACGAACGTCTTGGCATCCTCGCCAATGTCTTCGATCGACTTCTCGTCCAGCTTGGCTCCGGCGTCGGCCAGCGACTTCGAAGCGCTGCGGGCGTAGTCGCCGTACTTCACGCCGACCTTCTCGTCGATCAGGGCGGCATTGTCGTCGATCAGCTTGGAGACGCCGACGATCGCCTGACTGGCCTTGGCTTTGCCTTCCTCGGCATAGCCGGCGGCCTTGACCTTGGCATCGGCCGCGAAGGCGCTGGCCTTGTCCTTGGCTTCACCGCTGCGGGTCTTGCATTCGCTCGACACTTCACCGGCGAAAGCCTGCGCACCGGCCTTGGCTTCCTCGACCGCCTTGGAGAAGTGATTCTTGGCGCTTTCGGTGCCGTTTCCGGCGGAGATGGTGGGTTCGACCATGCGATTATCCTTCCTTGTCTATCCTTGGCGCGAATTGGCATCATAAGCCATGTGCGGACAGAGTAACACAACTTGTCGTTCCTTGCTGCAACGCAACTTGTCACGCGAAGTTCCCCTGCTAAGACCGCCTCCGGACGGATGGCGCGTAATGCGCCCGCTTGAGGAGAACCGCAGACATGACCGCGATCATCGACATTCACGGACGGGAAATCCTGGACAGCCGCGGCAACCCCACCGTGGAGGTGGACGTCCTGCTGGAAGACGGCAGCTTCGGCCGCGCGGCAGTGCCCTCGGGCGCATCGACCGGCGCCCACGAAGCGGTGGAACTGCGTGACGGCGACAAAAGCCGCTATCTCGGCAAGGGCGTGCTCAAGGCCGTGGATTCGGTCAACGGTGAGATCGCCGAGGCGCTCGTCGGTCTCGACGCCGAAGACCAGCGTGACCTCGACCTTGCCATGATCGAACTCGACGGCACGCCGAACAAGGCGCGCCTCGGTGCCAACGCCATTCTCGGCGTCAGCATGGCCGCCGCGAAGGCCGCCGCCAATGCGCGCGGCCTGCCGCTCTACTCCTACGTCGGCGGCGTTTCGGCGCATGTCCTGCCGGTGCCGATGATGAACATCATCAACGGCGGCGAGCATGCCGACAACCCGATCGACTTCCAGGAATTCATGGTCATGCCGGTCGGCGCCTCGTCGCTGGCGGAAGCCGCGCGCTGGGGTGCGGAAATCTTCCATACGCTCAAGAAGGGCCTGCACGAGAAGGGCCTCGCCACCGCCGTGGGCGACGAGGGCGGCTTCGCGCCGAACCTTGCCAGCACCCGCGACGCGCTGGACTTCATCATGGCCTCGATCGAGAAGGCAGGCTTCAAGCCGGGCACCGACATCAAGCTCGCGCTCGACTGCGCCTCGACCGAATTCTTCAAGAACGGCAAGTACGAGATCAGCGGCGAGGGCCTGAGCCTGTCGCCGGTGGCCTTCGCCGACTACCTCGCCGATCTCACCGAAGCCTATCCGATCATCTCGATCGAGGACGGCATGAGCGAGGACGACTTCGAGGGCTGGAAGGCGCTGACCGACAAGATCGGCCACAAGGTGCAGCTGGTCGGCGATGACCTCTTCGTCACCAATCCTGCGCGCCTGACCATGGGCATCGAGAAGGGCCTGGCGAACTCGCTGCTCGTCAAGGTCAACCAGATCGGCACCCTGACCGAGACGCTGGAAGCCGTCTCGATCGCCAACCGCAACGGTTACACCGCCGTCATGTCGCACCGTTCGGGCGAGACCGAGGACGCGACCATCGCCGACCTCGCCGTCGCCACCAATTGCGGCCAGATCAAGACCGGCTCGCTGGCCCGTTCGGACCGGCTCGCCAAGTACAACCAGCTCATCCGCATCGAGGAAGAACTGGGCAAGGCCGCGCGCTATGCGGGTCTGAGCGCGTTCGGTCGCCTGAGCGTCTGAACCTGAAGTGTCGCGGGTGATCGGCGCCGGGGAAATGGCGCCGATCACCCGCTTCCTCCGCACGGCGACCAGCCTGTCCCCCCATGGGGCGAAGAGGTGGCTGGAGGCCGATCGCCTCAGCGTGCGGCGACGCTGTCCCTTGCGGTATCGTCGATCAACACGACGGAGCGGGATGCGGAGGCGAAGTATTCGAGCATCGCGGCATAGCCCCGCGCGCTCAGTTTGACGTAGACCCGGCGCGCGTCCCCGGGATCGGCCTCCCGTACGAGGTGCCCCTGCTTTTCGAGAATCGCGATCCAGCGCAGCGCCGTCGTCGAAGGGACGGCGGAGCCGATGCATGCGCTCGTCACCGAGACGCGGCGGCGCTCCTTGGCAGCGATGAACAGATCGAGCAGGATGTCCCACGCCGGTTCGCCGAACAGTTCTTCCGAGCGGAAGATCTTGGTGCGCCGCCGCCTGTCGTCGTAAGTCTGGCGGGCGAGTTCCACCCAGATCGGGTGATCCTGGCTCGCCGTGCCCTTGGGCTCACGGGCTTCCCCGGTGATGGCGAGGCTTTCCAGTATCGCCGAGGGACTCTCTCCGATCTCCAGTTCCCGCGCCATTGCCAGAAGTTCGTTGGCGATGCCGATCAAGCGGATCGCCTTCGCCCGATTGCGCATCAACTGGTCCGTGTTCTCCATCGAATAGGATCGCCTGATGCAGGCCGCACGACTTCCTTCGCGAAAGTCATCGCGGCGATTATGCCCATCGTTGCGAGAAAAGCAGCGGCGCTCAGCAGGTTATGACCTGCAGTCGCCGCTGTGTTGCTTGATCCGCCACGGACAAATCATAGGCAAACTTCCGAGGAAACGTCTCGCGTAGCTTAATCCGTATCGGACGCTTCACGCGGAATGCCGAATTCCCGGCATAAGGATTCGATGGCAGCCTGGAGATGGGCGGCGGCGATCATCGCGCCGATCTCTTCCAGTTGGTCGAGGCGCGTCTCCAGATCGGCGGCCAGCGACTTCGCGATTGCGTCCTTGTTCACCCAAGCGTTCTCCAGCGGGAGGAAGCAGTGCCTCCTCCCGGACCCGATACCACGAGCCATGGTTTGCGACCCGCCGGTTTGCCCGGCGTCAGTTGTTCCAGGTTATACATCCGTTTTCGAGCAAAATCGGAGCGACCTGCTCACGAACTACACGATGGATGATAATTGAAAACCGCGAATCCGATGGTGTCCTGTAAGTGAACATTCTGAAATAGGCGATTAATCGCAGCGAAATTACGCTGATGTGAACGGTATTGAATGGATTTAGGTATAGTTACTTATTCAATTCGATCACGCGATGCCCTCGGATTATCCGTTTCAGGCATCGCGTGACGATTGGTTTTCAGCCGCCGAAGCGGCTTTTGAGGTCGTAGAGGGCGATGGCCGCCTTGGCGGCCTCGCCGCCCTTGTCCTTCTGCGCGGCGTCGGCGCGGACGAGAGCCTGCTCCTCGTTCTCGACCGTGAGGATGCCGTTGCCGATGGCGATGCCGTCCATGGTCAGCGCCATGATCCCGCGCGCCGATTCGCCAGCAACGATCTCGAAATGGTAGGTCTCGCCGCGAATGACGACGCCGATGGCCACGTAACCGTCATAGTCGCCGGTGGCATCGGCCAGCGAGATGGCGGCGGGGATTTCGAGCGCGCCCGGTACGGTGATCACCTCCGCCTTGTGGCCCGCCGCCTTGAGCGCGGCCTTGGCGCCCGCGATCAGCATGTCGTTGAGATGGTCGTAGAAACGCGCCTCGATGATGAGGAAACGGGCCATGTCAGTTCGATCCTTCGCTGGTCGGGGCGATGATGGGCCGCTCGCCGACGATGTTGAGTCCGTATCCCTCGAGGGCGACCAGCGAGTGGTGCGTGTTGGTCAGCAGGACCATGTCGTGAATGCCCAGTTCCGCCAGGATCTGCGCGCCCACGCCGTAGTCCCTCAATTCCTCGAGGTCCGGGGTGCCGCCATTGCGGAACTCCTGCTTGATGTCCATCACGCGCGACATCAACTTGTTCATCGGCCGGTTGATGACCACGATCACGCCCGAGCCTTCCTCGCCGATCATTTCCATCGAGCGGTGCAGCAGGTCGCCGCGATCGCCGGTGTCCTCGCCGAAGATGTCCGCGAAGAAGGACAGGGTGTGCATGCGCACCATGGTCGGCTTCGACGGGTCGATGCGGCCCTTGACCAGCGCCACGGTTTCGTCGCCGGTCGCGCGGTTGAAGTACGAGCGTGCCACCCAGTCGCCGCCATGGCGCGAGTGGAAGCTGATCTCGTTGCGCTTCTCGATCATGCGGTCGTGCTTGCGGCGATAGGCGATAAGGTCGCGGATCGTGCCGATCTTCAGGTCGTGCAGGCGCGCAAAGCCGATGAGGTCGTCCATGCGGGCCATGGTGCCGTCCTCCTTCATGATCTCGCAGATCACGCCGGAGGGGTTGAGCCCGGCGAGGCGCGAGATATCGACCGCCGCCTCGGTGTGCCCGGTGCGCACCAGCACGCCGCCGTCGCGGGCGCGCAGCGGGAAGACGTGGCCGGGGGTGACGATGTCGTCGCGGGTCTTGGTGCCGTCGATGGCGACCGAGATGGTGCGCGCACGGTCGCCCGCCGAGATACCGGTGGTGACGCCTTCGCGTGCCTCGATGGAGATGGTGAAGGCAGTTTCATGGCGCGTGCCGTTATGGCGGCTCATCAGGTTGAGGCCGAGTTCATCGACGCGCTGGCTGGTGATCGCGAGGCAGATCAGACCGCGCCCGTGCATCGCCATGAAGTTGATCGCGGCCGGAGTCGCCATCTGTGCCGGGATGATGAGGTCGCCTTCGTTCTCACGGTCTTCGTCGTCGACGAGGATGAACATGCGGCCGTTGCGGGCTTCGTCGATGATCTCCTCGATCGGAACGAGCACTTCGCGCTCGTCGTTCGAGAAAAGGACGCGCTCCAGCTTGCCGAGGGTTTCGGCGGTAGGGTTCCAGTCGTCCTCGGTGCAGTCGCGCAGCGTGTTGGCGTGGAGGCCGGCGGCGCGCGCCAGGCTGGACTTGCTCATTCCGCCCTCGGTTACGAGCTTGCGGACCTTGTCGATCACATCGGTAGCCATTGTGGTGTTCGATCTCACATTTCAGTGTGATCGAAATAGGCTTGCTTCACATTCGGATCAAGAGCCTTTGAATTGCGGTGGCCGCTTTGCGAGAAAAGCGGCGACGGCTTCCTCGTGGTCGGCCGTGGCGTGGGCGGCAGCCTGCATGGCCGAGGCCATCTCCAACAGCGTGGCAAGGTCCGCACGGCGGCCTTCCCACAGCAGTCGCTTGGTCATCCGTACCGCGTGCGGTGGATTGGCGGCGATGCGGCGGGCGAGGGCGCGGGCGGCGCCGAGAAGTTCAGCATCCGGCACCACGCGGCTGACAAGGCCGCAGGCCAGCGCCTCGGCGGCGTCGATCGCATCGCCGGTGAGCGCCATCTCGGCGGCTTTCGACCAGCCGATCACACGCGGTAACAACCATGAGCCGCCGTCGCCCGCGATGAGGCCGAGCTTGACGAAGCTCTCCGCGAACTTCGCGCTCTCGCTGGCGATCCGCAAGTCGCACATGCAGGTGAGGTCGCAGCCCGCGCCCATGGCTGCGCCGTTGACGGCGGCGATGACCGGCACTTCCAGCGCCGCGAAGGCGAGCGGGAGCCGCTGGATGCCGCGCTTGTACGAAAGACGCGTGGCGGCAGGAGATCCGGCGTTGAGGGTGCCGCCGGGCTTCATCTCGTTGATGTTGCCGCCGGAGGAAAAGCCCTTGCCCGCGCCTGTCAGGATGGCGACACGGGCCTGCGGGTCCGTCTCGAGCCGGGCGAGGGCGGCGAGCAGGGCCTCGATGACCTCGGCGTCGGAGATCGGGTTGCGCAGTTCGGGGCGGTTGAGCGTGAGGAGGACGATGCCCTCCTCGTCGATTTCGTACAGCACCGCATCGCTCATCGCCTGTCTTCTTCCGTCCTGTCGCGTCGAAAGCTCAACCTAAAGACCGGCAGCGGTCCCGGATCAAGTCCGGGACGACGACTAGCTATGCATCCTGCTTTCGGGCCATCATCTTCGTGATATCGACCTGACCCGTGGCCAAGCCGCCCATGAAGCCGCCGTCCACCGGTAGCACGACGCCATTGACCACGCCTGCGAGGTCGGAGTTGATCAGGACCAGCGGCCCCGCCTGTTCTTCCGGCGTGGTGTAGCGGCCGAGCGGCTCGGCGGCGGCATCGACGACTTCCTTGCCCGAGACGGCGTGGAAGGTCGCCATCATCGGCGTCTGCGTGGGCGAGGGGAGCGAGCAGTTGATGCGGATGCCCTGCTTGATCAGGCGGGCACCCATGAACTGCGTCCAGACGATGACGGCTTCCTTCGAGAACGCATAGCCCTCGCCGACCTGGTCCATGTTCGCCTCGCACCAGTCGAGACCGGCCTGGAAGCCCTGCGTCGCCAGCAGTTGCATGTGGACCGGGATACGGCGGCTCCAGCCGAGGCCGCCCGTCGAGGCGATCGAGACGATCGCGCCCTTGCTCCCCATCAGCGGGATCACCTGCTCGGTCAGGTGACGGGTGCCGAGGAAGTTGACCTTCATCGTGTCCATGGCCGGAAAACCGCCTCCGCCAGGCAGCCCCGCGCAATTGAACAGGGCGTCGATCTTGCCTCCTACGCCGCTGACGGCGGCCTCGAGGCTGGCCGGATCGCGCAGATCGATCTGCGTGAACGAGGCCATCGGCACGGCGCTTTCCTTGAAGTCGAAGCCGTGGACCTCGGCGCCGAGCGATACCAGCAGCTTCGCGGCGGCCTCGCCCATGCCGGAGAAGCAGCCGCTGACGATTACGCGCTTGCCCTTGTAGCCCAGAACATCACTCATTGGTCGGTCCTTCCTCTCACGGGCGTGGTGCTGGCCGGGGCCGGACCTGCCGTTTCCTTTGCCCGTAGCTATGCGCTGTCGCGGCCCGGGTTCAACCGTCGCAACGGGTCATCGCGGACACGATGGCGGAGGCCGTCTTTCTATCGGTTCTGCACTTTGCCCATCGGCGGCTACGGGCGCGCGGCCGTTACGCTTCGGCGCTGGCGCCGTCCGCGCGGCGCCGCTCTGCTTCGGCGCGGTGATGCTTGCGCCGTTCGAGTTGCCTTGCCGAAGGTACGCCGTCGTCGATCAGGTCGGCCAGTACCGCTCCGCGCTCTCCGGCTGGGCGAGCCGGACCGACCGTAGTGTCGCAGAAGGTCTGGCGTTCGATCTCGGCATTGAGCAGCGCGCCCAGCAGAACGCCGTAGGCCGACAGGAACAGCCACATCAGGAACACGACGATGGCAGAGAGTGAGCCGTAAGTCGCGTTGTAGTCGCTGATGTAGGCGACGTAGAGCGAGAACCCGAACGATACCGCCAGCCACAGCAGCGTCGCCAGCAGCGAGCCGGGCGCCAGCCAGCGCCACTTGGCGGGGCGCCGGTCCGGTCCGTAGCGCATGATGAGCGCGAACCCGGCGCTGCCCAGCGTGATCGCCGCCACCCAGGTCAGCACCTTGAACGTCATCTGGGTAGCGCTGCCGAGATATACGCTGGTCTCGGTCTGCAGCCAAGCGAAGACACCCCCGGACAGAACGCCCGTCAGCGCCAGCAGGATCGCGGCAAGCGTGAGGCCGCCGGTGCGCATTGTGCGGGCGATCACGCCGCGCGTCTCGCGCTCCTCGTTGATGATGTTGAGTGCGCTGACCATTCCGCCCGCCGCACGCATGCCACCGTAGACCGCGAAGAAAAGCGCGATCACGAGGGCAAGTCCGGTTACGCCCGAGTTCGTCGAGATGATCCGCAGGAGTTGCTCTTCCAGCAGCCGGGCGACTTCGGGCGGCACGACATCGACGATGCTGTCCATCTGTTCGCGCACCATGCCGACGTCGGCGACGAGGCCGTAAACCATCACGGTTGCAGCGATCAGCGGGGTCAAGGCAAGGAACGTGTAGAAAGCCAGCCCCGCCGACAGCAACCCGAGTTCGTGGAAGCCGATCATCACATAGACGCGCTTGACCACACGAAACCATGCCGCGCGCGGCATGGCTAGCGGGCTGTTGGCATCTGCGCCGGGGACGGTTTCGATCTCGGCGTTGCCAGCCCCGGATCCCGCGCTATTCACTACAAGCCTGTGTGAACGAGGGAACTTTCGCTGTTGCAATGCGATAGGCATTCTCAGGAGGGGCCGGGCAGACCGGTCCGGAAAAGGGGTGATTCGTCGCGGTGTCCATGTTCAGGCTAATCGATCATCGGCCGGATCGTTCCCTGTCCTTGCGTCATGGATGTGCCGGCGGCGCGGTCGCCCTGGTACTAGCTCTGGGTACGATGTTGCCGTCGGGCAATGCATCGGCGCAGACGAAACCTGCCGAAGAGACAGCAACCGCCGCCCCTTCGGCCAAGCCGGATCAGGGGGCGGCACAGGATCTCGAAGCAGGGCAGGTTCAGGTGCCGGCGCTACCGTCCGACTCCGCCCTGCCTCAGGTCGATCCGATCATCCCCGATGGCGAGTTCAACTCCTCGATCCCTGCGCTCGACACCTCCGACGATCCCGAACTCAACAAGCCGCTCGAATCGATCGACGCTTTCGAACGGCGCATCGCGCAGCAGCAAAGTGGCGCGAAGCCCACTGAAGGTGCCGCGCCTCCCGCCGGTGACCCTGCTCTGGCGGATGGAGACACGGTCGAGGCGATCGGCGACGCACCCGTGCGTGACGCCGAACTGACTGCGCCGCTGCCGCCGATCGATCAGTTCGAGGTCACTCCGGTCCAGATCGCCGAGGGTGATGCCGCCGAAAAGGACGTGGAGGTGCGTTATCGCCTCGACATCAAGGGCCTCGAACTTGCCGACAAGGAGACGGATACCGACCTCGAAGGTCAGTTCGACGCGCTTTCCGCGCTGAAGAAGGGTGACGGCAAGGCCGCCAACAGCGCCATGATCGCCGCGCGGCTGACCGAGGACAGCCAGCTCATGCAGACGGTCCTCGCGTCCGAGGGCTGGTACAGCCCGCAGGTGCGTACGCGCATGGACCCGTCATCGGATCAAGACAAGCCAGGCTTGACCGCGGTGATTCAGGTTAACCCGGGCAAGCGCTATGTCTTCTCCGACATTCAGCTAAAGGCCGACCCGACGGTGCCGCCCAGCCTGATCGCGGACAACTTCCCGCTCAAGGTCGGCGAGCCGATAGTAGCGGAACGTGTGCAGGGCGCCGAGGCACGGGTTGCCGTGGCTCTTCCCGAAAACGGCTATCCTTTCGCCGAAGTCGGCCAGCGCGATATCCTGCTCGATCAGGACGCGGGCAACGGCGTCTATACGCTGCCGGTGACGGTCGGCCCGCGTGGTCGCTTCGGCGGTTTTACGACCGATGGTGACATGGCCTTCGATGCGAAGCACATTCAGGTTCTCGCCCGGTTCAAGCGCGGCGAGCTTTACGACAGCCGCAAGGTCGACGATCTGCGCAAGGCGCTGGTCGCCACAAGCCTGTTCTCGACCGTTGCGGTCGAACCGCAGAAGACGGGCGATCAGGCCGGCGACGGCACCGAGTACGTCACGCTGCACGTCAAGCAGGATGCCGGTCCGCCGCGCACGATCGCCGGGTCGGTCGGCTATGCGGCCGGAGAGGGCATCACGGCTCAGGCCACCTGGACTCACCGCAACATGTTCCCGCCCGAGGGTGCGCTGATCGCGCATGCCATCGCCGGTACGCGGCAACAGGGTGCGGGCGTAACCTTCCGCCGCTCCAATGCGGGCAAGCGCGATCGCACTTTCGAACTGGTCGCCGAGGCGTTCCACAACGACTACGACGCCTATAGCGCCTATACCGGGCGTATCGCCGCGCGCATCGCCCGGGATTCTACGCCCATCTGGCAAAAGCGCTACACCTATGCCTTCGGCGTCGAGATGCTGGGCACGGCCGAGACGGATTACGATGCTGCAAGCGGTACTCGCAAGCGGCGCACATATTACGTTGCGGGGCTCAACGGGCAGGTCGGGTTCGACACTTCCGACGATCTGCTCAACCCGACCAAGGGCTACCGGCTGACTACGCTGATCCAGCCGGAAGCCACCGTAAGGAACGGCTTCGATCCCTACATCCGCGCGCGGCTCGATGCCTCGACCTACTACCCCATCAGCGACAGCTTCGTGCTGGCGGGAAGGATCCGCCTCGGCACGATCCAGGGCGCAGGGCTGTTCGACATCGCCCCATCACGCAGGCTCTATGCGGGCGGCGGCGGCTCGGTGCGCGGCTTCGCCTATCAGGCACTCGGTGAGCAGGCGCCGGACGGCAACCCCGTCGGCGGTCGCAGTCTGAACGAGGGGTCGTTCGAGGCTCGCTATCGCTTCGGCAACTACGGCGTCGTTGCTTTCGTCGATGCCGGTCAGGCCTACCGCGAGACGATGCCGCAGTTCAACAATCTGCGCTATGGCGTCGGCATCGGCGGCCGCTTCTACACCAACTTCGGGCCGATGCGGCTCGACGTGGCGACGCCGATCAACCGGCAGCCTGGTGAATCGCGTTTCAACATCTACGTATCGATCGGGCAGGCGTTCTGATGGCCGGCCCGGAGGAGAACAGCGAAGGCATGGCGCCCCAGCCGGAAACCGAAGCCACCGAGGTCGTGGTCGAACAGCCTTCGCGCTGGCATCGCATCCGCGTAAGGGCGCTCAAGACCGTCGCCTTCGTGCTGCTGGGCGTGGTCGCATTCCTCGTCGCGGTGGTCCTGGGGATCAATACCGGCCCCGGCCGCCGCTTCGTCGCGGACCAGATCGCCGCGCTTGAATTCCAGAACGGCATGAAGATCACCGTCGCGCGGATCGACGGTTCGCTCTACGGCAAGATGATCCTGCGTGGTCTGTCCGTGCGCGATCCGCGCGGCGAGTTCCTGTACTCTCCCGAAATTCGCGTGGACTGGCGCCCGTTCGCCTATCTCGACAACCATGTGGACGTGCGCAGCGCTACCGCGCAGCGCGTGGTGCTGCGCCGCACCCCGCATTTCCGCGCGACGCCGCCCAGCGACGCGCCGCTGCTGCCCGACCTCAATATCGACGTCGGCGAACTGCGCATAGACCGCTTCATTGCCGAACCGCCGGTTTCCGGCCAGCGCCGGATCATGACGGTCGCCGGACGCGCGCATATCGCCGATGGCCGCGCGCAAGTCAGCGCCAAGGGCGGCACCATCGCCGTCGCGGGCAAAGGCGGCGGCGATCGCTTCAACGCCGTGCTCGACGCCGTACCCGACCGCAACCGCCTTGGCCTCGATGTCGATATCGATGCGCCCAAGGGCGGCCTGATCGCGGGCCTCGCAGGGTTTACCCAGCCGGTCACGCTCAAGCTGGCGGGCAAGGGCGACTGGGCGGCCTGGAACGGCAAGCTCGATGCCAACCTCGGCAGCGGCGAACTGGCGCGGCTGGCGCTGACCGCGCGGGACGGTACGTTCGTCATCAAGGGACCGACGCAGATCGCCCGGATGTTCACCGGGCCGACCGCCAGCCTGCTTGGGCCGATCACCAATATCGACCTGACCGCGGCCTTCGATAAGCGCCGCGCCAGACTGTCGGGCATGATCTCGAGCGACGCATTCAACCTGACCCCGAACGGCCTCGTCGATCTCGGCGAGAACCGGTTCGAGGACCTCAAGCTCGCGTTCGTCCTGCTCAAGCCCGCCGCCATGGCGCAGAACCTCAGCGGGGCGGGCCTGACCGCCAACCTCGCGCTCGACGGCGCGTTCACCACGCCCGCGGTCAATTATCAGCTGGCCGCCCGGCGGCTGGTGATGAACGACATGGGGCTGGAGAACCTGACGGCGCGCGGCGCCGCGAAAGTGGACGCCGGGCATATCATGATCCCCGTCGCCGCACGGGTCGGTCGGATCACCGGGCTCGATACCGTCGCCGGGGGGACGCTGGCGAACGTTACGCTCAACGGTGATCTCGCGATCGAAGGAACGCGCATCCTGTCGGATAACATGCGCCTGCGCTCCGATCGTATCGACGCCGGGCTGATCCTTGTCGCCGACATGAGCAAGGGGCTCTATACCGGCGCGATCGACGGCAAGATCGACAACTACCGCGTCGACAGCGTCGGCATCTTCAACATCCGCACGAACATGGACCTCAAGACCGAGGGTCAGGGCTTCGCCTTGCAGGGCACGGTGCGCGCACGCTCCACCAAGTTGCTGAACGAGAGCCTGCAGACCTATCTCGGTGGCAATTTCTCGGCATCGTCCAACGTGAAGTACGGTTCGGACGGCGTGGTGCGCTTCTCCAGCGTCCGCATGAATGCGCCGCTGCTCAAAGTCACCGGCGGGCAGGGCAGTTGGTCGCCCGACGGGCGCATTGCGCTCGCCGCGAACGGGACATCGCGCCAGTACGGCGCCCTGGGTGTCCGGGTGACGGGAACCATCACCAACCCCGACGCCCATGTCACGGCGGAGCGTCCGGGTCTCGGCATCGGCCTCGCCAACCTCGATGCGCGGATCAAGGGCGCGCCGGGCGGCTATCGCCTCGATGGCAAGGGCGACACCGACTACGGACCGCTGCGCGCTGACGTGACGCTTGGCCTCGGCAAGCAGACTTCGGTACAGATCAACAGCGCCAACTTGTCCGGCGTCGATTTCGCCGGGCGAATCGTGCAGACACCTGCAGGTCCCTTCGCGGGACAACTGACTGCGACCGGCAACGGCATCGGCGGCCTCGTGCGGCTGGATGCCGAGGGCAAGTACCAGGCGGCCGACTTCAACTTGCGCGCCAAGAACGCGATCTTCGACGGCCCTGCCAAGCTATCCATTGGATCGGCCATCATCGACGGCCGGGCGGTGCTCTACGACCAGCCTTACGTCGTTGCCGACGCGCAGATCGCGGGCACCAGCATCGGTGCGCTCGATCTGGCAGCGGCCCGCGTAATCGTCGATTATCGCGACGGGCGCGGCAAGGCGAAGGGCCTGATCGAAGGCGTCAGCGGCGTACCGTTCCGGCTCGGCCTCAACGCCGACATGCAGCCCGAACTGTGGCGCGTGGCGCTGCAGGGCAGGGTGCGCGGCCTCGACGTCAAGACGACCACGCCCGCGCGGATCATCCCGAAGAACGGCACGTACGAACTGCTTCCCACCAACATCGCGTTCGGTGGCGGCAGCCTCAAGCTGGCGGGCACTTACGGCGAAGGCATCAAGGTGCAGAGCCGCATGGAGGGCGTCGATCTCGCCATCCTCAACGCCTTCGCGCCGGGCTACGGCATTGGCGGCAAGGTCAGCGGCAGCTTCGACTTCGAGCAGGCAAGCGCCACCGCATTCCCCCGCGCCGATGCCCGCCTCTCCCTCACCAATTTCACCCGGACCAGTTCATCGGCGG
>NZ_ALVC01000063.1:0-10918 GCF_000293195.2 Sphingomonas sp. LH128 | reverse complement strand
GGTTATGTGGATCGAATTCGCCTTTGGGCTGCTATGGTTCGTCGTCGGGGGTGTGGGATCATTCATGATCGCCTGCCCGAATTGCGGGAGATCACTCTTCATTCGTCACGGTTTTATCAGCGTACCGTGGCCTCCGAAGCGTTGCAGCAAGTGTGATCTGAACTTGATTGAAGGTGACGCATGACTGCTATGGGGCGCTTCCGGAAAGTCCGCTTTCCTACAAACATCGCTGTCCGATACCTTGCGGGCTATGACCGGCTCGTCCATCTCTATCCGCAAAAGGTTACACTGCAAGGCTACACATCGTCTTCGCAAGGTGACACATCGCGCGCCAAAGGTGTCACCTTGCCCCCTTCAAGGTGACATTTTCTGACACAAGGTGACACGTTTTCTCTGGACGGTGTAAACCGTGTAAACCCTGTCACCTTGTGAGAAAGGCCATGGTGGACGATCGATCGGGAAGGAGCGCTATTTTCGCGCGCGCCGCGGACGCATGGCGTCGCGCATCGCGAAGCTGGAGTTGATGCGGGTGACGCCCGGAAGTCGCGACAGGACCTCCCCGTGGATCGCCTCATAGGCGGCAACGCTTTCCGTGCGCAGCCGCAGCCAGTAATCGACGTTGCCCGTCATCAGGAAGCATTCGCGCACTTCGGGACACTGCCGCACCGCGTTTTCGAAACGCGACAGGTAATCCTCGGTCTGGCGGTCCAGCGTGACCTGCACGACGATATCGACCCCGCGCTCGTCATCGTCTTCCGGCCCGGTGAGCACGGTGTAGCCGCGAATGACGCCGCGGTCCTCGAGCAGGCGGATACGGCGCAGGCACGCGGACGGCGAAAGGCCGACTTCCTCGGCGATCTCGGAATTGGGCCGCCTGCCGTCGAGACGCAACAGGCGGATGATCGCGCGATCCACGGGGTCGGAGGTCACTGGCATGATCTTGTGATTTGTCCGCATTATCGTGTGCAAGGCCACATAATGTGGCACAATATACATACATTCGGCAGCCTATTCGCTTCGTTATGCGATACGATGCATTAATCGGATCGCCAAGGGGGCTTCGTGATCACCGCTGCACGCCTGACCATCGACCTGGAGGCTCTGGCCGCCAACTACCGCCTGATCCGCGACCGCGTCGTGCCTGCGCAGACGGGCGGGGTGGTCAAGGCGGACGGCTATGGCCTCGGCGCGGTGACGGTCGCGCGCACGCTGATGGCCGAAGGTTGCCGCCATCTCTTCGTCGCCCTGTTCAGCGAGGCGGAAGCGCTGATGCCGCAACTGGAGAGCGGGGCCGAAGTCTACGTCCTCAACGGCCTTCTTCCCGGACTGGAACCGCGGTGTGCCGGGCTTGGCGCGATCCCGGTGCTCAATTCGCTGGACCAGGTCTCGCGCTGGTCGGCGCAGGCGCGTCAGAGTGGCCTGGCATTGCCTGCGGTCCTTCAGATCGACACGGGCATGTCGCGCATGGGCCTGCCGCCCGAGGAGGTGGAGCACCTGATCGCCACGCCGGCTTTGCTCGACGGTATCGAACTGCGCTTCCTGATCAGTCATCTGGCCTGCGCCGACGATCCGGAAGATCCGGCGAATGCGGCGCAGGAAGCGCTTTTCAACACCATCGCCGCGCGGTTCCCGCAGGTGCCTCGGGCGCTCGACAACAGCGGGGGAACGTTCCATCGACGCGGGCATTTCGACCTCGTGCGCGCAGGTATCGCCCTTTACGGCGGCAATCCCGGGACCGGGCCGAACCCGATGCAGCCGGTCGTAGGGCTGGAGGCGCCGATCGCGCAGTTGCGTACGATCCCTGCGGGAACCGGTGTCGGCTACGGCCTGACATTCCATGCCGCACGAGAGACGCGGATCGCGACGATCCCAGTCGGCTATGCCGACGGCTGGCCGCGCTGCCTCGGCAATCGGGGCGCGGCCTACGTCGCCGGAGTGCGGGCACCGATCGTCGGGCGGGTCTCGATGGACAGCATCACGCTCGACGTCACCGACGTGCCTGCCGGGCATTTGTATCCCGGCGCTCCAGTCGAACTGATCGGCCCGAACCAGAGCTTAGACCAGGTCGCGGCCGATGCCGGGACCATCTCCTACGAAATCCTGACCCAGCTCAGCCGCCGCTACGACCGGGATTATCTTCCGGTTCGTGCGCCCGCCCTCGACCGGAGCACCATCGCATGAAGATCGCCATTCTCGGCAGCGGCGTTATCGGCGTCACCTCGGCATGGTATCTGGCCAAGGCGGGCCATGAAGTCACCGTGATCGACCGGCAGGATGGCCCCGCGCTGGAGACCAGCTTCGCCAATGCCGGGGAGATTTCGCCGGGCTATGCCTCGCCTTGGGCTGCTCCTGGCATTCCGATGAAGGCGGTCAAGTGGCTGATGATGAAGCATGCGCCGCTGATCCTGCGGCCCCATGCCGACATGGCCATGCTGCGCTGGCTCGTCGCCATGCTGGGCAACTGCAACGCGCGCGACTACGCGATCAACAAGAGCCGCATGGTGCGCCTCGCCGAATTCAGCCGCGACTGCCTGATCGCGCTGCGCGGGGAAACCGGCATCCGCTACGACGAGCGCAGCCGGGGCACCTTGCAGCTCTTCCGCGAGCAGAAGCAGCTCGACGGCATCGGCAAGGACATCGCCGTGCTGCAAGCTGATGGCGTGCCTTTCGAGGTGCTCGACCGCGCAGGCTGCATTGCCGCCGAGCCGGGTCTTGCGGCCAGCACGGCGCCGATCGTGGGAGGGCTGCGGCTGCCGAACGACGAGACGGGCGATTGCTTCAAGTTCACCAATGCGCTGGCGGCGATGGCGGCAGCGAAGGGCGTCGAATTCCGCAATGGAATCAACATCCAGCGGCTGATCGAGGAGGGTGGCCGGATCGTCCGGGTGGAGACGGACAAGGGCAGCGTCTCCGCCGACGTGTTCCTTGTCGCGATGGGCAGTTTCTCGCCCCAGTTGGTGGCGCCGCTGAGCATTCGTCTGCCGGTCTATCCGGTCAAGGGCTATTCGCTGACGGTGCCGATCGTCGATGAGGCGCGGGCACCGGTCTCGACCCTGCTGGACGAGAGCTACAAGGTTGCGATCACCCGCCTCGGAGATCGTATCCGTGTCGGCGGAATGGCGGAAATCTCGGGATTTTCTCGCGACCTGCCGCCCGAGCGGCGCGCCACGCTGGAGCATTCGGCGGGCTCGCTGTTCCCCGGCGGCGGCGATCTGGAGGCGGCGAGCTTCTGGTGCGGACTGCGCCCGATGACGCCTGACAGCACCCCGGTGATCGGACCGACGCGCGTTTCCAACCTGTTCCTCAACACTGGACACGGCACGCTGGGCTGGACGATGGCCTGCGGTTCGGCGCATGTCATCACCGACCTCATCGGCGGTCGTCGTCCCGCGATAGAGGCTTCCGATCTCGCCATCAGTCGCTACTGAGCGGCACATAAACCGACATAGACCGACAGGGAACGACCACGCATGACCATAACCCGCATCGATCAGGGCACTCGCATGAGCGAAGCGGTGGTCCATGGCGACACCATCTACCTCGCCGGCCAGATCGGCAATCCGGGTGAGAGCGTCGCCGAGCAGACCCGCGTTGCGCTCGCCGAGATCGATGCCTTGCTCGCCCGGACCGGTAGCGACCGCGACCACTTGCTCTCGGCCACGATCTGGCTCGCCGACATGGCCGACTTCGCGGAAATGAACGCGGCCTGGGACGCATGGATCGCCGGGCACCCCGCACCCGCCCGCGCGACCGGCGAGGCGAAGCTGTTCGAGCCCGGCTACAAGGTCGAGATCATCATGATCGCCGCCAAGGCGTAACCGCGCCGCGCATGAGCGCCTGTCAGGGCAGGCGCCTCAGCGTGGCGAGATCGATGGCGTCGCCCATCGCCTTCAGCCCGGCGTCGTTGGGGTGGAGGTGGTCGCCCGGATCGAATTCGGGCCGCAGGTCGGCGGGCGCGGCGGGGTTGCGTACCGCAGCCTCGAAATCCACGATCCCGTCGAAGACCTTGCCGCTGCGGATCGCGGCGTTGACCGACTGGCGCACCCGCTCCTTCACCGGCGACATGTACCCGGCGCGCAGAGCGGGCGTCATCGTGCCGCCGATCACCTTGATCCCCAGTGCATGCGCACGCTCGACGAATTGGCGGTAGCCGTAGAGCAACTGCTCCGCCGTCACCGCATCGGGGCCGGTTTCCGTCCCTGCGCCGATGTCGTTGATGCCTTCGAGGAAGATCACGTGAGTGACGTTCGGCACGCTCGCCACGTCGCGCCAGAAGCGGTCGAGTGCGGACGTCGCGCGGCCCGCTTTCAGCACCCGGTTGCCGCTGATCCCCATGTTGACGACACCGCAGCGCTGGACGGCGGGAAGGGCGGCGAGGCGCTCGGCCAGGCGCCCCGGCCATCCGCGCGTCTGGGGTGACAGGCCGAGAAACCCGTCGGTGATCGAATCCCCGAATGCGACCACGGTGCAGGGTGTCTGCGCAGAACGCACCGATACCAGCGAGAGATAGGGCCGTACCTTGATCGGGGTGAAGGTCGCCCCCGGCGTCGCGGGCGCGAAGGCCATCTCCATGCCGAGATTGGTGCGCCCGGGCCGCGACGGGGTGGAGAACGTTACGCTGACGATCACGTCCTGCGCATTGTGGAACGGCGCGAGGATCGGGTCGCTGATCACCGTCCCGCCTTTGGACAGTGCCACGGCGGGGAGCCCGGAGAACCGGATCGGATGCACCGGGTTGGTCCCGATTTCCGTGCCCACCGGCCCGGAAGGGCTGGCGATCGTCACCGCGCCTATGGCGAGCGGCTTGTCACCTTCGGCATTGCTGAAAGTGAGCTGCATCGCGTCGCCCGCCTGCGTCAGCCGCACGCGGTAGCGATAGGTCCCGGCGGGCTGCTCGGGTTCGTTCGCGCCGCTGTCGGCGGGGGCATAGCCCCATGCGCCCGCCCACTTCGGGGCTGCATGGGCAGGGGTGGAAATCAGGGTAGCGCCGCAGAGGGCGGCCAGAAACGTCGCGGTCTTCATGCCGCCTCTCTTGTCGGACCGGTGCGCCGCTTGTCCAGTCCTGTTTCATCGCATTGCAAGTGGATGAGCGAGGTGGCTGCGCCACCTCGCTCGCCTGGTTCAGAACCGCTTGGTCACTTCCACCATGACCGTACGAGGCAGGGTGCCGAAGCCCAGCTGGTCGGCCTTCACGCCCGCCGCAGTGCCGGTGCCGCCGCCGGTCGAGGGGCCATCGACCACGCCGGTGACGTAAAAACGGTTGGTCAGGTTCTTGCCGATCAGGGCGATCTGCCAGTTGTCGTCCTCGGCGCCGAAGCGCACGCCGGCATCGAGCGTCACGTACTTGCTCTGGCGCGACAGCGGGTTGCCGAAGCCGGAAGCGAGATAGCTGGCCGAGTACTTGCTATCGACGTTGAAGCCCAGCTTGTTGGCCGATCCGATCGAGACTTCGTAGCCGATGCCGAGGTTGCCGGTCCAGCGCGGGGCCACCGAAAGCGGTGCGCCGGTCAGGCTCTGGCGGCTGTTGCCCGACAGGTTGCAGCCTTCCGCCGGGGTCTGGCCTGCATAGCACGGTGCCAGCGGGAAGTCGGTGTAGGTCGCCTTGTCGTAGTTGATCGAGCCATGGATATCGAGCCCGGCGATGCCGTTGGGCGCGAACTCGAACTCGGCCTCGATGCCCTTGGTGCGCGCGTCGGCGGTAAGGGTCTGGAATGCGAAGATCGGCGAGTTGAAGAAGTCCACCTGCAGGTTGCGGTACTTGTAGGTGAACGCCGTGACGTTGAAGCGCAGCTGGCGATCGAGCAGGGTGGACTTGAAGCCAATTTCGAAGCCTTCCGCCTTCTCCGGATCGAAGGTGAGGTCGGCGGTGGGATCGCTCGAGAACTTCGAGTTGATGCCGCCGTTGGAGAAGCCGCCGGACTTGTAGGCGGTCTTGTAGGCGCCGTAGACCATGAGGTCGGGCGTCGGCTTCCAGGTCAGCGTGGCTTCCGGCGACCAGTTGGTGAAGTGCTGGCGCGCGGTCACGACGCCAAGGCCGTCGGGGTCGTTCTGATCGCGGAAGATGCCGAGGACCAGCGGGTTGTTGTAAGGCTGCGTGAAGAAGCTGTTCTTCGTCTCGTCAGTGTAGCGCACGCCGCCCGCGAGTTCGAGGTCGGGCAGGATCTTGTAGGTCATCTGGCCGAAGACGGCCATCGTCTCGCCCTTGGTGAAGCTGCTCTTCGCGGTGGTGACGTATTCGTAGCCCTCGGGCGCATCCGAATTGGAGACGCCGCCAGTCAGCACGAACTGGTCGAAGTCACGCCGCGTCTTCTGGTAGAGCATGCCGACCATCATGTTGAACGGCCCGTCGAACTGGGTCAGCGCGCGCAGTTCCTGGCTGAACGCCTTCCACGAGGAGTTCTCGGTCGCCCAGGTCGGGCCGATGCCGTTCTCGCTGCCGCCCGACTGGAAGTCGCAGGCGCAAGCCCAGCGGTTGTTGTTCCACTGGTAGTTGGTGACGGAAGACAGCTGCAGCTGGTCCGCATCGTACGTCAGGTTAAGCGTGCCGCCCGCCGAACGGTACTTGTTGTAGAGCGAGCCGTCCTTCTTCGCGTAGGGATAGGTCGCGGCGATGTCGGCGGGCATGTTGTTCTGGTGGGTGACGAAGTCCTTGCCGCAGGCATAGCCGTTGAGCTGCGAGGTATCGCCGTCGCCGCACCGGTAGGCCACGTAGTTCCACGAGGAGTTGTTGACCGTGCTCTGGTCGAAGCTGCCCTTGAGGGTGGCGGTGAAGCGGTCGGTCGGTTCCCACTTCAGGGTGGCGCGGGTGAGGAATTCCTCTTCGCCCGGCGCCTTGCGTGCGGCAGGCTGGGCGACATGGGTGGTCGCATCGCCGGTGCCGCCTGCGAGGATGCTGGCGGAGTCGATCTCGGTGTAGTTGATGGGATCGGCGACGTTGCGATAATAGCCGCCGTCCATCTTGGTATAGCGCGCGGCCAGACGGAAGCCGAGGGTGTCGCTGATCGGGCCGGAAAGGTAGCCTTCCAGGCGGTACTGCTGGCTCTTGATCTCGTAGCCGCCCTTGACCATGCCCTCGAACTTGTCGGTCGGGTCGGCAGTGGTGATCGAGACCACGCCTGCCGTCGCATTCTTGCCGAAGAACAGCGCCTGCGGGCCTTTCAGGACCTCGACGCGGGCGAGGTCGAAGAAGCCTTCGTTGATGACGCGGCCCTGCCCATAATAGGCGCCATCGACGACGACCGCGACCGACTGCTCGATGCCGATCGAGGTCGAGGACGAACCGATGCCGCGCAAGGTGAGCTGCGCGCCCGAACCGTTCGAGGCGCGGCCGACGCTGAACTGCGGGGCGATCGCGGTGATCTTCTCGACGCTGGTGACATCGCGCGTGGCGATCTGCTCGGCGGAGATGGCGGTGACGGCAACGGGCACGTCCTGCACGGATTCCTGCCGCTTGCGCGCGGTGACGATGATCTCGTTGAGGCCGCCCTTCTGCTGGGCCGCGTCATCCTGAGGAGCGGCAGCCGGTGCCTCTGCAGACGTATCCTGGGCCATGGCCGGAGACGCCACCATCGTCAGCGCCGTGGAGACGAGCAGGACGGATTTGGGGACTCGCATTTCAGAAACCTCCCGTTTTGTAATCGTTCTTGGCTGCTGGTTAGACCCGTCGCGGTTGGGGGGCGTCCTGTGCAAACGGATAGCCCTATCAGTTTGGACAGGTGGCCTCGGCGGGGCTGCGCGCGAGGGTCGGGCAGAGGAGACCTGAATTGACGCGCTGCCGTTTCTGGCGACTGGATCGCCACCCCGAAGGAAATACCGATTTCGCCCGTTTCCTGAGCTTGCAGGAAGAAGACTGCGCGCCGCTGGCCGATGGCGAAGTGCGTATTGCCACCGAGTGGCTTTCGATGGACGCGGGCACGCGCATGTGGATGAGCCCGCGCACCGACGGCTATCAGCCGCCGCTGCCGCTGGGATCGAAGATGGTCGGCCTCGTGCTCGGCCGCGTGATCGAGAGTGCGGACGCGGGCTATCCGGTCGGCGCGCTGGTGCGCGGCTTCGGGCAGTGGGCGGACGTCGCCACCGTGGTCCCGGCGCTGACCGGGCTGGAAGTGGTGGACGAGACGGTCGCCGATCCGCGCCAGCATTTCGGCGCGCTCGGCATGAATGCCTGGACGGCCTATGTCGGCGTCAAGGAAGTCGCGTCGGTGAAGCCGGGCGAGTGGCTGGTCGTCTCGGCGGCGGCCGGAGCTACGGGAAGCCTCGCCTGTCAGGTCGGCCGGAACCTCGGGGCGAAAGTCGTCGGTATTGCGGGCGGGGCGGACAAGTGCCGCTACCTGACCGAAGAGGTCGGTGTCGACATGGCGATCGACTACCGCAATGAGGACGTCGACGCGCGATTGGCCGAAGTGCCGGGCGGGGTGAACGCCTTCTTCGACAACGTGGGCGGGCCGATCCTCGACGCGGTGCTCGGCAACATGGCGCATTACGGGCGCGTCGCAGTGTGCGGAATGGTCGCGGGCTACGACACCGATGCGCCGATGCCGGGACCGGCGAAGTTCGATCAGGTGCTGATGCGGCGCCTGCGGATCGAGGGCTTCTTCATCCCCGACTTCCTCCATCGCGGCGCCGAATTCATGCCGCAACTGCGCGAATGGCTCGATGCCGGGAAACTGGCGGTGCGCTTCGACGAGACCGCCGGGCTGGAGAATGTCCTCACCGCTTACGAACGGATGCTGACCGGCAAGAACATCGGCAAGGTGGTCGTGAAGCTCTGATGCCGACGATCCGTCATCGCGCTCCGATCCAGTGCCTGGTCGCCGTACGCGGGCATCCGTTCGATCGTACTGCCTTTGATGCGCTGTTCCAGTCGATGGAGGGTATCAGCGCGACGATGGTGGACCAGCCCGCAGCGGCCAAGCTTATGAACACTGACGGGATGCGCGGCTTCGATGCGCTGGTGCTCTACGATATGCCGGGCCTCGATTTCGAGGTAGAGGTGGGAGCGCCGCTGCATCTTGATCCGCCACCGGGACTGGCTGACGGCTTTCGCGCGTTGCTGGAGGAGGGCAAGGGCGTCGTCGCGCTGCACCACGCGCTGGCGGGCTGGCCGACTTGGGACGAATATCACGAATGGCTGGGCGGGCGGTTCCTCTACCATCCGGGCACGGTGCGCGGACGACCGGTGCTCGATAGCGGCTATGCGCACGGCGTAACATACGATGCGGTGGTTCTGGCGGAGCACCCGGTGACGGCCGGCCTGCCACCGCGCTTCACGTTGACCGACGAGACCTACCTTGCGGAGATCTTCGCAGAGGATGTGACACCTTTGCTGCGGGCAGACATTCCCTTCACGCGCGAGCAGTTCTTCTCCGCCGAACTGGCGGTCCGGGGACGCATGTACGACCGCGAGGACTGGGACCATCCGCCGGGCAGCGATCTGATCGGCTGGACGCGTGAGGTGGGACGCAGCAGGCTGGTCTACCTCCAGCCGGGTGACGGGCCATCGGCTTACGACGATGTGAATTACCGGCGGCTGGTGGAGAACGCGATCCGCTGGGTCGCGTGAGCGTTCAGTCGTTCGCGGTGAGCCGATCCAGCCAGGCGCGGGCCTGCTTGGGCTCGCCCACGGCCTGCGAGTCCACCGGGCCGCGCTGGCGCAGGAATTCCTGGTGGAGTTCGAAAGGCTCCATGAACAGCTGTTCGCGCGCGGTGTCGATCTCTTCGGCGAGTTCGGTCAGTTCGGCGATCGTCGGAGCTACGGCTGCGCGTGCAGCGCGGTCGGCATTGTGGTCGAACAGGCCCCACTTGCCTGCCGCACAGACCTTGAGCGCGGCGATCAGCGCCTCGCGGTAATCGACCTCGAGGTCGGCGCGGCGGGTGTCGAGGCGTTCGAGACGGTCTGCTTTGGCCATCCGGCGGCGGTAGAACGGGGCAGCGCGGACTGCAAGTGCCGCAATCCTCCCCATCGCTGCGCGACAGGGAGGATCAGGAGCGATCACATCGCGGTCACGCCGCCGTCCACGGTGAATTCGCAACCGGTGACGTAGTTCGCCTCGTCGCTGGCGAGGAACAGGTTCATGTTGGCGATGTCGACGGGGCTGCCCATGCGCTTCATCGGAATGCCGGAGACAATCTCCTTGAAGCCCTCGGGGTTATCCTGGCGGGCGACGTCCTGCATGGCGGTCTCGATCATGCCGGGATGGACCGAGTTGCAGCGGATGCCCTCGGCAGCGCATTCCAGCGCCACGACCTTGGAGAACAGGCGCACACCGCCCTTGGCCGCGCCGTAGGCTCCGCACATCGGCACGCCGACCAGCCCGCCGATCGAGGAAAGGTTCACGATCGAGCCGCCGTGGCCGACCTTGCGCATCAGCGCCACCGCGCGCTGGGTGCCGAGGAACACGCTGTCGAGGTTGACCTTGTTCTGCTTCTCCCAGTCGGCGAGGGAGAGTTCCTGCAGCGGCTTGAGAATGGCGATCCCTGCGTTGTTCACCAGCACGTCGAGACGCCCGTGGCCCTGCTCGATCGCAGAGATGGTGTCATCCCACGAGGCTTCGCTGGTCACGTCCTGTGCCAGTGCCTCGGCCTGGCCGCCTGCCTCACGGATCGACGCGGCGACGCCTTCGGCGTCTTCCAGCCTGAGATCGGTGACGTAGACGAAGGCACCTTCCTCCGCGAAGCGCTGCGCGGTGGCGGCGCCGAGGCCCCGGGCGTTGCCCGCGCCGGTTACCAGAGTGATCTTGCCTTCGAGACGGCCCATTTCATGTACTCCTTCTTCAAAGTGAAGGGTGCCCGGCGCCGCCCCCAAGGGACTGACGCCGGACACCCCATTTCCCCCGCTGGGGTAACAGGTCAGAATTTCACGCCGACGGTGGCTCCGTACGTGCGCGGTTCCAGTGCCATGCCGAACGAGAACAACCCG
>NZ_ALVC01000062.1:0-7193 GCF_000293195.2 Sphingomonas sp. LH128 | reverse complement strand
CTCAAGCAGGGCAAGGTCGTGGCGCTGGACTGCGTGAACATGGTCAAGGACTACGTGCAGGGCCGCAAGCTGGTTGAGGCAGGCGCGACGCCCGATATTGGGCGCCTCGCCGACGCGGGCGTGCCGCTCAAGGAACTGGTCTGACAATGACGTCGTCCCGGACCCGATCCGGGACCGGTGGCGGTCTTTAGGCGCGACCTCGGGTAAAGGCGCCCTGCCGACAGCAAGGCAGTTCACGGCCAGAGGTCCCGGATCAAGTCCGGGACGACGTCAGCTTGCCTCTCGCCCATCGTGCCGCCACCGCATATCAGCACCACATCATGACGACGCGGCTTGCCATTGCCCTCCGGATCGAAGATCGCGTGATCCCGTAGCCTACTACTGCGAGCGAACCATGTCGCCCGTCGATCAAGGAACGGATGCAACGATGTCTTACAAACTGTTGATCGATGGAGCGCTGGTCGATGGCGCCTCCGATATCGAGGTCGTGAATCCAGCCACCGGCATTGCCTTTGCCAACGCCCCCCGCGCCGACGAGCAGCAGGCGCAAACTGCCGTCGCCGCCGCCAAACGCGCGTTCCCGGGCTGGGCGGCCCTCGGCTTCGCACAGCGCCGAGGCTACCTCGACGCGCTGGCCGAGGCGATCCGCGCGCGGATCGACGATTTCGCCCGTATACTGACGCAGGAACAGGGAAAGCCCCTGAAGGAAGCCAGGCAGGAAGTTCTCGGCGCCATTGCCGCGCTCGCCTACTACGCGCCGCTCGAACTCGAGCCGCGCATTTTGCGGGACACGGCGGATGAGCGGATCATCGAGCAGCGCTATCCGCTAGGTGTGGTCGCCGCCATCACGCCGTGGAACTACCCGCTGCTACTGCTGATGGTGAAGCTGGCTCCTGCCCTCATCACCGGCAATACCGTGATCGCCAAGCCCGCTCCGACCACGCCGCTCACCACTCTGCTGCTGGGCGAGGTCGCCGCCGAGATCCTCCCGCCCGGTGTCTTCCAGACGCTGGTGGACCAGAACGATCTCGGCGCCCTCCTGAGCGGGCACCCCGACATCGCGCACGTCAGCTTCACCGGCTCGACGCCGACCGGCAAGAAAGTGCTCGGCGGCGCCGCCGACACCCTCAAGCGCTTCACGCTGGAGCTGGGCGGCAACGACGCGGCGATAATTCTCGATGACGCCGATGTCGCCAAGGTCGCACCGCGGATATTCAGCGGCGCGACCACCAATGCGGGCCAGATCTGCCTCGCCGTGAAGCGGGTCTATGCCCCTTACGCGATGATGGATGCGCTGTGCACCGAACTCGCCCGGCTTGCCGGAGAGGCGGTCGTCGGCGACGGGCTGGAACAGGGCACCACCATCGGGCCGATCCAGAACCGCGCCCAGTTCGAGAAAGTCCTTGGCTTCATCGAAGACGCCCGCGCGCAAGGCACAATCGTCGCTGGCGGGGAAGCGCTGCCGGGCGATGGCTACTTCATCGCGCCCACCATCGTGCGCGACCTGCCCGACGATGCGCGCCTCGTACGCGAGGAGCAGTTCGGCCCGGTACTTCCCGTACTGGGTTATGATGATCTCGACGATGCGATCCGCCGGGCCAACGACAGCGACTACGGGCTGGGCGGCACCGTCTGGACCTCGAACGTGGATCGCGGCATCGCAGTCGCCTCGCGCATCGAGAGCGGGACGGTGTGGGTCAACAAGCACCTGGAACTGCCTTTCGACGTCCCCTTCGGCGGCGCCAAGCAATCGGGCATCGGCCGCCAGCAGGGTATCGAGGGCATGGAGGACTTCACCCAGCCGCGCATCGTCAACGTAGCGCTTGGCTGAGGAACGAAACCCGCTCTATTTTTGGCAACACAATGTGCAAATCATTGCGTTTGATAGAGCGGTAAAGGAGGCGGAAAAGGCGCTGGAAACCTTCAGCGGATAAAAATTCCATGGCTACTGCCGCCGTCATTGCCCCTGTTCGCCCTGCCCTTCCCCTCGGCTGCACCTTTGATCCGGAAGACTGGTACGTCCTTGCCCGTCACTGGTATCCGGTCGCTCTCGCGCGTGAAGTGGGCGAGAAACCGGTCGGCACCAGGCTGCTCGACCAGCCGCTGGTGATCTACAAGTCCGGCGACGAAGTCGTCGTCGCGACCAATGTGTGCCCGCATCGCGGAGTGCCGCTGAGTCTAGGGACGCAGCAGGGCGACAGCGTCGTGTGCCCCTATCACGGTCTCAGGTTCGGGGGCGGCGGCAAGTGCGTCCACGTCCCTGCGCACCCCGCGCGCGACATTCCCGAGCGGCTGCACCTGCGCACTTTCCCCAGCTTCGAGCGCTACGGCCTGATCTGGACCTGCCTCGACGCCGAGGGCGATGCTCCCGCGGCGGGCGACATCCCCGACATGCCGCACTGGGACGAGTCCGAATTCCAGCAGATCACCTGCCCCTGGATCGACATCAACGGCTTCGCGGGACGCCAACTGGAAGGCTTTCTCGACGTCGCGCACTTCGCCTTCGTGCATACCGAGACTTTCGCCGATCCCGACAATGCCGAAGTCCCGGCCTATGCGCCGAAACGGACCGAATACGGCTTTGAGGCAGAATACTGGAGTTCGGTAGGCAACTATCCCATCGGCGTCTCTCAGCGCGGAGTTCCCGGATTCAACTGGCTGCGCCATTTCCGCTGCCACCTGCCGTTCACGGCGACACTGGAGATCCATTTCCCCGGCACCGACCGACTGGTCATCATGAACGCCGCTTCGCCGGTCTCGGCCCGGGTCACGCGTCTGTTCGCACCGATCGCCCGCAACTTCGACACCGACCTGCCGGTGCAGGACGTCTACGACTTCAACCAGCGCATCTTCGAGGAGGACAAGGCCATCGTCGAGGCGCAGATGCCCGAATGGCTGCCGCTCGACCCCACCGACGAGGCACATATCCCGGCGGACATGAGTTCGATGACCTATCGCCGCGGCCTCAAGCGCCTCGGGCTAAAACGGTTCTTCGGATACTGACGAGGAGCGCCCGAAGACAAGGATGGGCCTTTCGGGGACGCGCTATCGGACCGGCGGGTGACGGATTGGACCGATCCGGCGCTAATGCGCGGGCGCACACACGGCAGCATGATCGCGGCGACCGAACGTCGCGACAGCGCGCAATCGCCTCATCTTTGCAACCCGGAATGCACCCGTATGCCCGCTCGACCCTCGAAACGCACGCCCTGCCCCGAAAAACACCTTGCGCCTTTTGCAAAGACACTAATCCAGGCGCGTAAAATTGTGTGAAGTTGTGAACTTTACTTTCGTCTATAAAGATTGAAAACAAGCAACACAGCACAGCACGTCTTGAGCGTCCTCCCGATAGAACCATACCGGTTGTTTCGTTTTCCATTTGGTCATCATTTAATACCAACTTGCTCCTCTGGAAAAGCACGTATGGCTTTGAGGAGGTCTGATTATGAAAAGGCACATTATCGGGTTTGTTCTGCTGGGCAGCGCGGCGATTTCGACGCCCGCCAGCGCCGCCATCACCGGCAACGTCAACGCCACCATCGTCCTGACGACCGCCTGCCGGATCAACAATACCGTCGTTCCCGATACGACGACCAACGTGGACTTCGGCACGCTCGATTTCGGGGTACAGAACAGCTACTTCACCCAGGCTACCGCCCAGCTTGTCGGTACGGCCGGAAACGGCATCGCCATTCAGTGCAGCAACGGCACGCAACCGACCATCTCGTTCTCGGCGGGCAATTCGGCGGGATTGGGCACAAGCAATACCGGAACGACCGGCACGCGTTCGATGAAGCATACGACTTCAGCGAATTACGTGACTTACAATCTCTACCGGGACGCCGGAAGCGCGACGCCGATCGTGGCCAATACCGCGATCGCCTTGGCGGCCGACGGCAGCGCGCAGAACGTTACCGTATACGGCACGGCTTACGGCGCTGCGGGGCTGATCACCGGCACCTACAACGATGTCGTCGTCGTGACGATCGCATTCGGCCCTTGAGACCGGGACGGAAGCCGACAGGTACAGGAGCATGCGCCGGCTTGGGGCAGCCATTTCCGCCGGAGCGCTGACGATCGTGATCGCCAGTACCGCTCATGCGGAAACCAGCAAGACTTTCGCGGTATCCGCGACGATCGCGGCCGGATGCGCCGTCGATGGCTTGGGGACGAGCGGTAGCGCAGGCACGATGGGCACGCTGACGTTCCCCTCTCAACCGTCCGTCGCCACGACGACGCTACAGGCCAACATCAGTGGATCCCAGGCGATCGTCCTGCGCTGCACGCCGGGCGTTAGCCTGACCATGTCGATCGATGGCGGACTGCACGCGGCAACAGGCCGCACCCTGCAACTGGGCACCACCGCGAACCGGCTGGCCTACAGCCTATGCGCGGACGCCGGATGCGCACAGGCGATCGGCATCAACCAGGCGATACCGATCGCGGTGACCTCCACCAACATGAACAATGTCAGGCTACCCGTCTACGGCCGCCTGACGCTGCCGGGCACGACGCCGCCGGGCACTTATACCGACACCCTGACCGTCACCTTGAGCTGGTAGGTCACAAAGGACACGCCCATGAAGATTCCCGCTCTATTGCCAAGGCTGCTGGTCTTCGCCGCGTGCGCACTCCTGCCTGGTTTTGCGTATTCACAAAGCAACAATTCGGTCGTCATCTGGCCGATCAACCCGGTCATCGAAAGCGGCGAGCGCGCCACGCCGCTGCGGCTGGAGAACCCCGGCCAGCGCCCGATCCTCATGCAGATCCGCATCTTCGGCTGGCAGCAGATCGATGGCGACGAGCGGTTCGTCGAGCAGAAGGACATCACCGGGACGCCGCCCATGGTCCGCATCGAGCCAGGACAGCAGCAGCTCATCCGCCTGACCAGGATCACCCCGTCACCCGCAGGCAGCGAACAGTCCTATCGTGTCATCATCGATGAAATTCCGCTGACCGAAGCAGACTCGCCCGCCGAAGCCGGAAACCCGGCTCAGGGCGCCGGAGCGGCGATCCGGTTTCGGATGCGCTATTCCGTGCCACTGTTCACCTATGGCGAGGGTGCGAATACCCGCGCTGCGAAGACCGAAACCACCGCGAGGCCCGCCCTGCAATGGCGCGTGGTAAAGGCGGACGGCGGCAATGTCCTCGAAATCCGCAACCCGGGCGCGAGCCACAGCCGCCTCAGCGGCGTGGCGCAGAAACGCTCCGACGGGACTTCCTCGAAAATCGAAGGGGCGCACGGCTATATCCTCTCCGGAGCCACGATGCGCTTTCCGATCGCGCAGGCCGTTGTGCCGCAAGCCAGGCTGTTCGCCGACGTCGAGGACAATTCCTCCGCGCCGATGGTGCCCTGGCAGCCCTGACATGGCCCAAGCCGCGCTCCCCTTCAGCACGCGGAAGGAGGATGGACCTTGTCGTTTGCCGCCATTCCTCGTCAGTTAGGGTGGACGCTCCTTGCAGGACTGTGCGCGGCAATGACGATGGCCCCATGCCGGGCAGAGACCAAATATGACGATATTCCGGCGGCTGCCGACTACAACGACAGGATCAGGGTAACCGAAACCGGGCCGATCCAGCTTGAAATCGTCGTCAACGGCGTGCCGAGCGGGGTCATCGTTCCGGTAGAGATCACCGGCGACCATTTCCGCCTGTCCGCAGGCGACATGCGCGCGCTGAACCTTCCGGCCGAAGGCGATGCCGCCGCCCAGGTCATGGTCGACGAACTGCCGGGTGTGAGCGCCGAGTACGACGTGCCCAACCAGCGCCTGAAGCTCCAGGTCCCGGCGCGCTGGCTACAGGGCCAGCAAATCGGCTTCGGCCCGCGGCGCAATACCGGACCGGCGCGCAGCAGCTTCGGGGTCATGGTCAACTACGACCTCTATGCGGTCGATGCGCCCGGCGCTCCCGCCTCGGCTTCGCTGTGGAACGATGTGCGCGTATTCGGGCCGGCAGGTCTGCTTTCCAGTACCGGCGTGGTCCGTACCGGCGGCGGCGGCACATCCTACATGCGCTATGACACGCGCTGGATCCGCTCCGACGAAAACAGCATGACGACTTACGAGGCAGGCGACCTGATCACCCGGACCCTGCCCTGGAGCAGCGCGATCCGGCTGGGCGGCATCCAGGTTTCCCGGGATTTCGCGGTGCGGCCCGACGTGGTGACCTATCCCGTACCCGCCTTTTCCGGCGAGGCAGCGCTTCCGTCGTCCATCGAACTGTTCATCGACAACCACCAGGCGTTTGGCGGCCCGGTTCAGCCCGGGCCCTTCGTGATGAACCCGCTGCCGCAGATCAACGGCGGCGGTCAGGCCAGCATCGTCGTCACCGATGCACTGGGGCGGCAGGTAACGACGCAGATTCCCTTCTATGTCGCCACCACGCTGCTTAGGCCCGGACTGACCGATTATGCGGTCGCTGCAGGCGCCGTGCGCCAACGCTACGGGCAGAGCAGTTTCGACTACGGCACGATGGTCGCCAGCGGATCGATCCGACACGGCCTGAACGATAGGCTGACGGTAGAGGCCCACGCCGAGGCCAGCCGCGAAATGGCCGTCGTCGGCGCGGGCACCGTACTGCGCATAGGCAATCTCGGCGTCGTCAACGCGGCTTACAGCCGCAGCCGCAAGGACGGGCGCGAAGGCGGCCAGATCGCGGTCGGCTACCAGTACCAGCGCCGTGACTTCTCGTTTTCCGTCAATCATCTGCGGCAGGACGCGGGGTTCTTCGATCTCGCCGCCCTGTCCGGCTCGCGGATCAGCGCGACGCGGCAGACCTCGGCCAGCGCAAGCCTTGCGCTGGGCCGCTTCGGATCGGTGGGCGCCGCCTACTTCGACAGCCGCACGCGGGGGGAGGGAAGAACGCGATTGGTGAATGCCAGTTGGTCGCTTCCGGTCGGCCGCTCGTCCAGCCTGTTCGCCTCGGCGACACGCGATCTCGATGCGCGCACGTGGACGGCCTCGCTCACGCTTCAGGTCCCGCTGGGCGCGGACCGCGGGACGGCCAGCGCCAGCCTCACGCGGGAACAGAACGGCCGCTACAGCAATCGGGTCGATTACAGCCGAGCAGTGCCCACGCAGGGCGGCATCGGCTGGAACACCGGCGCGGCGCGGCTGGGCAACGGCGACATCTAGTCGTCTGTGAAAAGCGCTGAAGCCCGCAGGGAGGCGTGGGTTTTGGTGGATATGAAGTAA
>NZ_ALVC01000061.1:0-4668 GCF_000293195.2 Sphingomonas sp. LH128 | reverse complement strand
CCGCTACAGGCATCGGCAGTGGCAGCATCGCTCCTGACGTTCGTGATCGTCTACTTCCTCGTCTTCGGTGCAGGCACTTATTACCTCCTCCGCCTCATGGCCAAGCCCCCGGCGCCTCATGAAACAGAGCCGTCCTCAACCCCCCAGCGTGCAGCAGGGATCACGCCGGCGCCGGCGCTTAGCTCTGAAGGAGGCAGCCATGGTGTATAATTACGACCTGGCCACTGTGTGGGCCTTCATCATCGCATTTGCCATCTTCGCCTATGTGGTGATGGACGGCTTCGATCTTGGCATCGGCATCCTCTTCCCCAGCTTCCCAGTTGGCGAACAGCGCGATCAGGCCATGAACTCGATCGCGCCCGTATGGGATGGCAACGAAACCTGGCTGGTGCTTGGCGGCGGCGGGCTGATGGCCGCATTTCCGCTAGCTTACGCAGTCATCCTGCCCGCCACCTATCCACTCGTCATTGCCATGGTCCTGGGGCTGGTGTTCCGCGGGGTCGCCTTCGAGTTTCGCTGGCGCGATCCGCGCCACCGGGCGGTCTGGGATGTGGCATTTTGCGTCGGCTCGGTGGTTGCAACCCTGGCGCAAGGGATCATGCTTGGGGCCATCCTTCAGGGAGTACATGTCGAGGGCCGTGCCTACGCTGGCGGCCCACTAGACTGGCTGTCGCCCTTCAGCCTACTGACCGGTGTGTCCATGCTCGTAGGGTATGGCCTGCTCGGTGCAACGTGGCTGGTCGGCAAAACGCATGGAGCGCTGCAGGACCACGCCCGGCGAATGGCCTTCTGGCTTGCCATTGCAACTTTGCTCGGCATGGCCGCAGTGAGTGCAGCAACGCCGTTCCTGGCGATCGATTACTGGCACCGCTGGTTCCGGATGCCGGGTGTGCTGTTCACTGCGCAGGTGCCGCTAGCTACGATCGTCTTCGGCTTCATCCTGTTCTGGAGCCTCAAGCGAGGAAGAGAGCGCCTGCCGTTCCTTGTGACCCTTACCCTCTTTGGTCTTGGCTTTGTGGGGCTTGGGATCAGCATGTTCCCTTACATCGTACCCCGCGCGCTGACGATCTGGGATACGGCAGCCCCGGAAAAGAGCCAGATCTTCATGTTGGTCGGCACGGTCTTCATCCTGCCGATCATCATCACCTACACTGCTTGGGCCTATTACGTCTTTCGCGGGAAGACGGTCAGCGAGGGGTATCACTGATGGCTTCTCAGCCTTCGGCCTCGCTTTGGCGCCGCCTTGGCTGGATGGCCCTGATCTGGGCCTTCAGCGTCTCAGCCCTTGGGATCGTTGCCTATGCGATCCGCTGGTGGCTCCACCCCTGATCGCAACTGTTCGCTTTGGAACGACATCATGGATACGACAGCATTCTTCGAAGACCTTCTGGCAAGAACACGCCTGGAGGGACGCTACCGGACTTTCGCCCAGATCGAGCGGATAGCGGGCGCTTTTCCGACGGCACGATGGCGGCGACCGGATGGAACGGTCCGCGACGTCACGGTATGGTGCAGCAACGACTATCTCGGAATGGGCCAACACCCTGACGTCATCGCGGCGATGCATGAAACCATCGCGCGCGCTGGTGCCGGGACCGGCGGCACGCGCAACATCTCGGGCACCGTGACCGAACATGTCGAGCTGGAACATGAACTGGCGGGTCTGCACGGCAAGGAAGCCGCGCTGTTGTTTACCTCTGGCTGGATTTCCAATCTCGCGTCCCTGGGCACGTTGGGGAGGCTGCTTCCGGATTGCATGATATTTTCCGATGCCTTGAATCACAATTCCATGATCGAGGGCATCAAGCGCTCTGGCGCGGAGCGCCACATCTTCCGGCACAACGATGTGGGGCACCTGAGCCAACTGCTTGAGAAGGCCCACCCCGCCCGCCCCAAGATTATCGCCTTCGAGAGCGTCTACTCGATGGATGGTGATCTTGCGCCAATAAGGGAGATCTGCGATCTCGCAGATCGTCACAGCGCGCTGACGTACCTGGATGAGGTTCATGCCGTTGGCATGTATGGCGCGCACGGCGGGGGGATTGCTGAGCGTGAAGGCTTGGCTGACCGGGTCACCATTGTCGAGGGAACCCTAGCCAAGGCATTCGGTGTGATTGGTGGGTACGTTGCAGGCCCTGCGCTCCTGATCGACGTGATCCGCTCATTCGCAGAAAGCTTCATCTTCACGACCTCGTTGTGCCCGCACCTTGCCGCAGGCGCACTCGCCGCAGTTCGCCACCTGCGCCACAGCGGGGAAGAGCGCGAGCGCCAACAAAGTAACGTCGAGCAGCTGAAGCAGGCGCTGCGCGCCGAAGGATTTCCAGTCGGCGCCGATACGGCCAGCCATATCATTCCGCTGATGGTCAACGATGCACATCTATGCCGGCAGGTCAGCGACCTCCTTCTTGAGGAGCACTCCATCTATGTGCAGCCGATCAACTATCCCACGGTCCCAATGGGACAGGAGCGCCTTCGTCTAACGCCAACCCCGTTTCACGGCGCGGATTACATCGACCGTCTGGTGACAGCTTTGTGCGACGTTCGCTCGAAGCTCGGATGGCTGCAAGAAACGAGGAAAACTGCGTGAGTGAGTATTTCAAAGAGGCGCTGTCCGTTGTCCCGCTCGTTGCCATTTTGCGGGGCATCACCCCTGAAGAGGTGATCGCTGTCGGTGATGTGCTTGTCGCCAGCGGGTTCCGGATTATCGAAGTGCCACTTACTTCGCCTGACGCGATGCGTAGCATCTCTATGCTATCCGACCACCTTGGCCCGGCGACGATCGTGGGCGCAGGGACTGTTCGTCGCGTTGAGCAGCTTGACGAACTTGTCGCGGCGGGCGGCACGCTGATGGTAACGCCCCACGCCGATACGAAACTCATTCGCGCTGCGGTCGATCGCAAGCTTGCAACGCTTCCTGGGGTGGCGACGCCGACCGAGGCATTCGCAGCGATTGACGCAGGTGCAGACGCTCTGAAGGTTTTCCCGACCGATATCATTCCTCCATCGACCTTGGCAGCATTCCGCACAGTTATAGGCCTTGATGTGCCGCTAATTCCAACCGGTGGCATTCAGCCCGAGACAATGGATCGGTATCTGGAGGCTGGAGCATCCGGTTTTGGTCTGGGCACTGCACTTTACCGGCCCGGAGACTCCGCAGCGCACGTTCAAAAAATGGCCCGTTCGTTTGTGACAAATCTGATTGCTGCGTATGCTTAGCGCAGATCAACAGGCGCATGCCGGACCAACCAGCTTGGAAACAACGGCGCAGGATTGGGAAGATAGGGACCTGCTAACAGTGGCGGCGACGCTAGGCCGGGAGTTTGGTAAGCCATCCCCGGCAATCTACTGGACCGATCTGCTTTGCACGGCGATCTTGGCCTACGGAGCGTTGACGGCGCTGCTTTTGCTTCCGATCGGCTTGGCTAGTGTTCCGGCATACGGCGTCGCCGTGCTCGCCTTCTATCGCGGCCTCAGTTTCATCCACGAGTTGACGCATCTACGGCCGAACACAGTGCGCGGATTTTCCGCAGCCTGGAACGTCTTGTTTGGTGTCCCGCTTCTTGTCCCGTCGTTCATGTATGAAGGTGTGCATACGGTCCACCATGCCCGGACAACCTATGGGACGAGGAACGATCCCGAATATCTGCCCTTCTCGGCACTGCCACGCCGGGCCTCCCTCAGGTTCCTGGTTGTCAGCGCGCTAATTCCGCTGGGCTTGCTCCTGCGGTTCGCGGTGCTGGCACCTCTTAGCATCGTCATTCCCAGATTGCGCCGCATCGTCATTACCCGGTATTCGGCCTTGGCGATCAATCCATCCTTCCGGCGCCGCGACGCGGTGCCAACATCCTCCCGAAGCTGGCTGGTACTGGAGGTTTGCACAGCGTGGTGGTCGATTTTGGTTGTCGCCCTGACTGCTCTTGGTGCGATCGCTATGCCTCGTTTTCTGACCTGTCTGGCCGTGGGTGTTGGGGTCGCCGTAATCAACCAAATTAGGACATTAGCGAGCCACGCGTGGGGCAACGCCACCGACAGACCTATAAGTCTGACGGCTCAGTATCTGGATTCGGTGAATGTCCCACCACCAGCGGCTCTTCCTGCCCTTTGGGCTCCCGTGGGCTTACGATATCATGCCCTGCATCATTTGCTGCCCTCCGTGCCCTATCACTCGCTAGGGCGCGCTCATTTGAAGTTGTCATCCTCGCGGATCGGTTCAGCAAGGTGTTCCACACCTGATTACCCGAGCATGCCAGCTGTCCTTGAGAAGATACTCAAGAGAAAGCGAGCATCTCAGTCTGGTGACGCGCTGGCAACCGCCTCTCATCAGCACCAAAGCGCTTAAAGGCGGATCGGCGATAGATCGGCGGCTTTTGGCGTAATCAGACCCTACTCAGTAAGCGCGCATTTCGTAGCACGCTGCTTCCGGAGGCAGTGCGGCCATCATAGTTGACGCTGGACGAGACAGGCCACCGCGACGACGTCGGCAGGTCAGGCTTGTCTTTCGAAGTTGAATGGCAGCAGGTCGTCGATATCGGCGCCGTGAGGTCGCTGGGGCAGTTCAGTGAGAACATGGCGTAGCCACGCGAGAGGCTCGACGCCGCAGGCGCGGCAAGTGAGCATCAGGCTGTAGGTGACGGCGCTCGCCCGTGCGCCGTCCACGGTGTCGCAGAA
>NZ_ALVC01000060.1:0-29401 GCF_000293195.2 Sphingomonas sp. LH128 | reverse complement strand
ACAAACCCCGCCGTATCGGCGGTAAAGGCCGGTTCGCACTTGCGACCGCGATGCGGGACCGGAGCCAGGAACGGCGAGTCGGTTTCGACCAGCAGGCGATCTTCAGGAATGGTCTTCACGACCTTCTGCAAGTCCTTAGCATTCTTGAATGTCACGATGCCTGAAATGCTGATCGTCAGCCCGAGTTCGAGAACCTTGCGGCCGAAGTCGGCGCTGGCGGTGAAGCAGTGGATCAGCGCCGGGAAGGCGCCCTTCCCCATCTCCTCGGTGAGAATGCGCGCGGTGTCGTCTTCTGCATCCCGGGTGTGGATAATGATGGGTAGGCCGGTCTCGCGGGAAACGGCGATGTGCGTGCGGAAAAGCGCCTGTTGAACCTCGCGGTCGGACTTGTCGTAATAATAGTCCAGACCGGTCTCGCCGATGCCGATCACGCGCGGGTGGGCTGCGGCTTCGAGCAGAGCCCCCTCGCCCAGATCGGCATGCTGGTCCGCTTCGTGCGGGTGGATGCCGACCGAGGCCCAGACGTCGGGTTCGCGTGCGGCGGTGGCGACCACGCGGTCCCATTCCCGCTGCCGGGTCGAGATGTTGAGAAAGCCCTTGATCCCGGCATCGCGGGCGCGTGCGAGCACGGCCTGCTGATCCTCGACAAGACCTTCGTATTCGAGATGGCAGTGGGAATCGATCAGCATCAGGCGGCCGCTTCCTCGGGAAGTTCCAAGCGAGGGAACACGCCTTGCGGCTTGTCGACCTTGAAGCCCGAACCGGCGAGTGCGTCGAACCAGCCGGTATCGGCAAGCGCGGCGTAGTCACGCGCGTCGATCGCGTGTCCCATCTGGTCGAGCAAGGCGTCGATCGCGGTCGGCACGACAGGACGAACGGCGATGGCGAGATCGCGTACGACGCGGAAAAGCGTCATCAGTACGGCTTCCATGCGAGCGGGATCGCTCTTGCGCAGCGCCCATGGGGCCTGTTCATCTACGTACTGGTTGCAGGCGAAGACGCCGCGCATCCAGGCTTCAAGGCCGGTGCTGAAATCTAGCGCGTCGAACGCCGAGCGCAGTCCGGAGACGGCCTCAGCCACGGCTACGAACAGCGCGGTGTCGGCTTCGCTTTTTTCAAGTCCAGCTTTCAGTTCACCATCCATGTTCTTGAAAATCATGGACAGGCTGCGCTGGGCCAGATTGCCGAAGCTGTTGGCGAGTTCGGCGTTGGCACGCGTCACGATGGCTTCGTGCGACCACGAACCGTCCTGCCCGAAGGCGACTTCGCGCAGGAAGAAGTAGCGCAGGGTATCGACGCCGTACGTCTCGGCCAGACCGATCGGGTCGGTGACGTTGCCGAGTGACTTCGATTCCTTCTGGCCGCGATTGAGCAGGAAGCCGTGGCCGAAGACCTGCCTGGGCAATTCCAGGTCGGCGCTCATCAGGAAGGCAGGCCAGTAGACGGTGTGGAAGCGGACGATGTCCTTGCCGATGAGGTGGACATCGGCGGGCCAGAACTTCGCGAAATCGCCCTCTTCCTCGGGGAAGCCGAGGCCGGTGATGTAGTTGGTCAGGGCATCCACCCAGACATACATGACGTGGTTGTCGCTGCCCGGAACCTTGATGCCCCAGTCGAAGCTGGTGCGAGAGACCGACAAGTCGCGAAGCCCGCCTTCGACGAAGCGCTGGATTTCGTTGCGGCGGCTTTCCGGGCGGATGAACTCGCCTGCGGCATAGAGTTCCAGCAGCTTGTCCTGATATTTGGACAAGCGGAAGAACCACGATTCCTCGACGGTCCATTCCACCGGCGTACCTTGCGGAGACAGCTTGCCGCCATCCTCAACCGCCTGCAGTTCGCTTTCGTCGTAATACGCCTCGTCGCGTACCGAATACCAGCCTTCGTAGCGGTCGAGATAAAGGTCGCCATTCGCTTCCATGCGGCGCCACAGTTCCTGCGTCGCGGCGTGATGGCGCGGTTCGGTGGTCCGGATGAAGACATCGTAACCGATGTTCAGAGCGTCGCACATCTCCTTGAAGTACGACGACATTTCATCGGCCAGGGCAGCCGGCGTGGTGTCGAGGTCGCGCGCCTTCTGGGCCATCTTCAGGCCGTGTTCGTCCGTGCCGGTCTGGAACCGGACGTCGAAACCTTCCGCCTTCTTGAAACGGGCGATCACGTCGGCGGCAATCGCCTCGTAGGCGTGGCCGATGTGAGGCCGCCCGTTGGGGTAGCTGATGGCGGTAGTGATGTAATAGGGCTCGCCCATGCGGCGTCGCGCTTTCCTGACTGGAGTTTACAGATCGATCTTCAAGTGCGTTCTGAACTTCACTCAGGAGTCCTGCGAACGCGCTAACGTGCCGCTTCTCTAGGCATCGCGGCCGAGGCCAGCAACCCGCCAATTTCCATTATGAGGAGCCCGGCATCGAAATTGTAGGTCGGAGACTGCGTCGCCAGCGTCGTCAAGGCGGCATAGGCTTCGATAATTCCGAGCTGGCTTCGACGTGGGGCGTCGCGAAGCTGCTGGACGAGGACGGCGCGGGCAAGCTCAAGCGCTGCCAACTGACGGTCGCGTGCCGGTCTGCCGCCCATCTCGTCGGCCAGTGCACCGCGTAAGGCGAAGTCCGGGTCGCCGCGCTGCAGGATGCGCATCATCAGCGCGTGAATGCCGCCGAGATCGTGCTCGACGATATCGAGCGCCACGCCGGGCGACCCTTGCGCGGCAGCGATCGCGGCCGCGCGCGCGGCGGCATCGGCCTGGGGCGCATCGCGGCGGATGACAGAGTCCAGTTGTTCCGGCCCGAGTGCGGCGAAGCGCAGGACGCGGCAGCGCGAACGGATGGTGGGCAGCAGGCGGCCGGGCTGATGCGTGACGAGAAGGAAATACGTACCGGCGGGCGGCTCTTCCAACGCTTTGAGAAGCGCGTTGACGGCGCCCTTCTCCATGTCGTCGGCCGGGTCGATCACGATGGCGCGGCGATCGCCAAGCGTGGGCTTGGTCGCGAGGCGGCGGATCATGCCGCGCACCTGATCGACGGTGATGTTGCGCTTGGTCTGGTAAGGCTTGCCCTCGGCCTTCTTCTTCACCTCGTCGTCATTGGCGGGAAGGTGGTCGAGGATATGGATGTCGGGATGCGTTTCCACGTCAGGCATCGGGTGGCCCGGCTGGCGGACCAGCTCGGCGGCCGCTGCGCGCGCGAAAGCGCGCTTGCCCAGGCCCTTGCCGCCGCTCAGTAGCCAGGCATGGTGCATGCGCTCGGATGCGATGGCGGCCAGCCATTCCTGCCACGCGGCGTCCTGACCGATGAAGGGTTTGTCCATGGTCATGGCAGCAACGGCGCCAGCGCCGTCATGACGAGGCCATGCGTGGCCTGCGCATCGCCGTCGCCGTCGATCCGGGCGAAGCGGGCGGGCTCCGCCTCGGCGAAGACCGAGAACGCGCTGGCCACGCGGGCGTGATAGGCGGCGTCCCGCCCGCCGATGCGGTCGCTGCCATCGGTGTCGCGCAGGGCAAGCCTGTGCACGGCCACCGCAGGCGTGACTTCCACCAGCAGCGTCAGGTCGGGCAGTAGCCCCTCGCTGCCGATGGCGTGGAGGGAGGCGATGTCGGCGTCGGACAGACCACCGCCGCCGCCCTGATAAGCGCGGCTCGAATCGAGATAGCGGTCGCAGATCACCCATGCCCCGCGCGCAAGCGCCGGGCGGATCAGGCGGTGGACATGGTCGGATCGTGCGGCGGCGAACAAAAGCGCCTCGGCGCGCGGGTTCCAGCTTTCGCCGCCGTCCCCCTCGACGCCGTCGAGGAGCAGGGCACGGATCGCCTCTGCCCCCGGAGTGCCGCCCGGCTCGCGGGTGGTGACCACCTTCAGGCCAAGCCCACGCAGGGCTTCGGCCAGCAGGCGGGCCTGGGTGGACTTGCCCGCCCCTTCCCCGCCCTCGAGCGCGATGAATCGACCCTGCATCATGTGAACAGGTTGATAAGCCCGTTCAGCAGCCTGTCCAGCCATCCGGCAGTCCCCACGTCACGCCCCGCGTAGAGCGGCACGCGGCCCGGTGCGAGCCCGGCGACGCGGATCTCCAGTTCGCCGACCTGCTCGCCCTTGCGGATCGGCGCCTTGATCGGTCCGCTGTAGTGGACGGCAAGCGTGATGCCCGGCTGAGTGCCGCGCGGGATGGTGGCGTGAACCTCGCGGTTGGCGACGAGCGGCAGCGAGCGGGCGTCGCCGCCTTGAACCTTGGCCTGCGCGATCGTCTGGCCCTGGTCAAAGAGGTGGCGGGTGTCCCACGCGGCAAAGCCCCATTCGAGCAGCGCCTTTGCCGCATCGTCGCGCACCTTGGGCAGCGGCGATCCCGCCAGCACCATGACGAGGCGGCGCCCGCCGCGCTCGGCCGTGCCGAGGAAGTTGTAGCCAGCCTCGCGGGTATATCCAGTCTTGATGCCGTCCGCGCCGGGCACGACGCCCACCGTCGGGTCGTGGCTGCGCATGTGGACGTCGCGCCAGATCCAGTGCTTGTGGCCCGAGAACTCGCGGTAAAGGTCGGGATAGCGCGTGATCATGGCGTCGGCGAGGCGCACGAGATCGCTGGCGGTGACGTAGGTGTTGCCCTCGTCCATCCAGCCGTTGGGAGTGTTATAGTGACTGCGCGTCATGCCGAGTCGCCGCGCGGCGTCGTTCATCTTCGCCGCCCAGCCCTGCACGCTGCCCGCATAGCCCTCGCCCAGCACGACGGCGGCATCGTTCGCCGAAGCGGTCATGATGCCATGGAGCAGGTCGCGCGTGGTCGGCCTGTCCTTGGTCGTGATGTACATGTTGGTGCCCTTGGCGAACCATTCCTTCTCGGTCTCGGGTCGCTCCTGGAACTGGCGGTCCATGCGGAGACGGCCCGCGCCGATTTCTTCGAAGGCCACGTAAGCGGTCATCACCTTGGTCACCGAGGCGGGCAGGAAGGGCGTATCGGGATGTTTCTGCGCCAACACCTGGCCGGAGCCGAGATCGACCAGCAGACTTACCGGGATCGGCGCAACCTGCGGCGGCGGGGCCGGGATGGAGGCGGCCGAGGCACTCGCCGGTATGGTTACGGCCAGGGCCAGCTTCACGATATTGGAAAACGACTTCAAGACCCGACTTCTCCCGCGCGCCTGTCGGCGTCTGGCTGCGCGCGGGAGACGTTTCAGGTTCAGTCCGCGCCGAGGATTCGGGCATCCCTATAGCCCGCGCCTTTCGCCTTCTCCAGCGCCGGCGCGGCTTTTGCACGGTTCGCGTAAGGACCGAGCCGCACGCGCCAGAACTTGCCTGCCGGGGACACGCTGCCACCGAGTTGCGCGGCGACCTTGCGAGCCGAGGATTCGGAGGAAAACGCGGCTACCTGTACGTAAGTCGAGCCCTCATCGGCAGGTTTGAGCGCTTCCGGTTTGGGCTTCGCCGCCGGAGCAGCGGGCTTCGGAGCGGGGGCCTTGGGCGGCGAAGGGGGCACCGTTTGCGACGGGCGGGCGGCGGGCGGCACGGCCGGGGCGACGGATGCGGGCCTGGCCACCTTCGGTGCCGCTGCCGGCTTCGCGGCCGGAGCCTTGACCATCGCAGGCGGTTCTCCCGCAGGCATTGCCGGCGGCGTGGAAGGCGGCGGGACCAGCGGCGACTGATCCGCCAGTTTGCGGCGCAGGACCTTGAGCAGTCCTTCGGGCGTTTTCATGCGCTCCGGCGCCCGGCCGCCGGCCCGAAGGAGCGCGCGCTCCTGCTCCGGCGGATTGACGCGGCGTACCCGCACTTGCGCCCTGGCGCCAGGAGCGAGACCGAGTTGCGCCGAAGCATCGGCCGACAGTTCGATGAGTGCATCGTTTACCATCGGGCCGCGCCTCTCGATCCGTATGAGGATGGTGCGGCCGGTGTCGAGCGCGGTCACTTCTGCATAGCTGGGCAAAGGCAAAGTCTTGTGCGCGGCGGTCACGCCGGTGCCTTCGCCGGTGATGACACCGCCGACCGCGTCGTAGTTGAGCTGGTCGGTCGGCGTCCAGACGGTGCTGCCGACGGTGAAGGGTTCGCCGACGACGACCGGATAATCGGCGGCAGGCCCTGTAGCAGGAGCAGCGACCTGCGGAGTGCGGGAAGCGGCCAAGGCCCCTCCCGAACCGAGCAGGATCAGCGCCGCAAGCGGCAGGGCATGGTTAACGGGCAATCTCATCTGCAAGCAACCCCACGGACATGGCGTAGTAGTTCGAGCAGTTGTACTGGAGGATCACCCGATAATTACCGGTTAACAAATAAGCCGGAGTGCCCGGACCGTCGGGCTGGAACAGCGAGGCGAGGACATCGCCGCCGATCGCGCCCTGCGGCGCCACGCCAAGGGCGCGCCATTGCGAAACCGGCTTCCACTGCGAATGGCGCGCATGAACTGCGGCGCATGACGGCGACGACAACTTCGTCGCATAGGCGTTTACGTTGAACCCGGACGGCAGGCTGGCCCGCACGCCCCAGGGCTCACCGGTGCGCCAGCCCGCGTCGCGGAAATAGTTCGCGATCGAGGCCAGCGTGTCGGCCGAACTGGAGAAGATATCCGCCCGCCCGTCCCCGTCGCCATCGACGGCAAGGCGCAAGTAGACGCTCGGCAGGAACTGGGGATACCCGAAGGCCCCTGCCCAGCTGCCCTTGAGCTGCGACCGCGGCACGCCCCGGTCGACCATCTTCATCAGGGCGATAAGCTCGCTCTCGAACAGCTCGCGGCGGCGCCCTTCCCAGGCCAGCGTCGCCAGCGAGCGCGCGAGGTCGAAGTCGCCTGTGTAGCTGCCGAAATTGGTCTCATGCCCCCAGATCGCGAAGAGAATCGGCGCGGGCACGCCATATCGCCGCTCGATCTGCGGCAGGATCGAGGCAAGTGAAGTATAGCGCGACTTGCCGCGCGCCACGATCGAACTGCCCACGTGCTGCGCGATATAAGGCGCCAGTGGCGGCGGCGCCCCGCGACTGCCGGGCTGCGAGGTATCGAGCGCGATGACCCTCTCGTTGGGCGTGAGGCCGGTCAGCACGCTGGTGATGGCGGCTTCGCTCACACCTTGGGATCGGGCATGCGAGGCGACCGTGCGCAAGTAATCGGGAAAGGACTCCGGCTGCGCGCACGCCTGCGCGGCGGGAAGCGCAAGCACGACGGCGAAGACGGGAAGACGCAGCGATCGCATGAATGTTGCAAGGGTTATTACAGGGGTCATCGCGAGGAAACTTCGCACAAAGCGGCCCGGTTGCAAATGGCCTGCCGCCTCTCGTCGTGGACAGTCGCCGCAAGCCCGATGCTCTTCACCGAGCATCAACCCCTTGCGCCCGCGCCACTTTGGGCTATGCGCAGCAATTGAGCGGACAGGTGGCCGAGTGGTTTAAGGCAGCGGTCTTGAAAACCGCCGTGGGTGCAAGCTCACCGTGGGTTCGAATCCCACCCTGTCCGCCAAGTATTGTTCCGGCAAGGTCCGAAGAGGTCCGCCGGAGCTTTACTTTCCGAGGTTTTCAGCGGATTTAGCAGCCTCGTTGTTCCGGTGAGGTCCGAGGGGTGCCGCTCTGTCGTGGGGGTAGCTTCGGGGTACTCACCTGCAAAGGCGGGGGTATCGAGTGCTAACGGATCAGCAATGCCGAGCGGCCAAGGCAGAGGCCTCGCCGCTGAAGCTCTTCGACGGCAATGGCTTGTTCCTACATGTCACGAAGACCGGGCACAAAGGCTGGCGCTGGAAATACCGATTCGGTGGGAAGGAGCAGCTGCTGGTCTTCGGCCCCTACCCCGACCTCTCGCTGCGCCAAGCGCGCGACATGCGGGACGATGGCCGGAAGGAGCTTCGCGAAGGGCGGGATCCGGCAGAGGAGTTTCGTCGCAGGGCGAAGCGCCGAACCTTGGGGATCGATCCGGACAGCACGTTCGCCGCGATCGCGGAGCGTTGGCATGCACAGCAATCGGCGGTGTGGAAGGCTCGGCACTCGGACGACGTGAAAGTGCGCATGGAGGCAGACGTTTACCCTGCCCTCGGCCGTCTGCCGATCCGGGAGATCAGGCCAGCCGCCATCATGACGGTGCTGAAGGCAGTAGAAAAACGCGGTGCTATCGAGACTGCGCACCGGTTACGTCAGCGCATCTCAGCGGTCTTTCGCTTTGCGATCGCCAACGAGCTGGTGGAAGTGGATCCGGCTGCGTCGTTGGGCGACGGACTGAGGCCAAAGAAGAAGGGGCGCTTTCCCGCCTTGGTGAAAGTCGTTCAGGCTCGGGAGTTTCTCGAGGCCTACGAGGCCGATCCGGGGCATCCCTCAACGAAACTCGCATCAAGACTGTTGGCGCTGACGGTCGCTCGGCCGGGCGTCATCCAAGTGGCGCAACTGCACGAATTCGAGGGGCTGGACGGCAAAGAGCCGATCTGGCGAATACCGGCCGAGAAGATGAAGCTGGGCTTGGAGCAATCGGAGATCGAGGCCTTCGAGTTCATCGTCCCATTGGCGACGCAGGCTGTAGAGGTGGTCAAGGTTGCTGCCGCAGCTGCGAAGAACCGGAAGTACCTGTTTCCGTCGGCCCGTCATTCCGATCGGCCGATAACGAACAACACGTTGAACGCGGCCTATCGAAAGGTGCAAGTCCACTTCCGAAAGCACGTACCACATGGGTGGCGAACGAGCTTTTCGACTATCATGAACGAGCGCGCGCTCGAACTGGATCGGCCCGGAGACCGGACGGTGATCGACCTTATGCTCGCACACGTACAAGATGGCGTGGAGCCAACCTACAACCGCGCCACGTACATGCCCAGGCGGCGGCTCATAGCGCAGGAATGGGCGGACATGCTGCTGGAGGGCGTTGCCCCACCGGCCACGCTGCTGGACGTAGCCAGGCGCTGACGATCGGAGGCCGCGCATGACGGCCGCCGGTTCTTTTTCCGCCACGCCCTTTGGCCTACTGGCTGCAAAGGTCACCAAGGCCACGCTCGGCCGCAAGACGCGCGCGCTACTTGAACGCGGCGACAGCCCCCGGAGCGGAGAGAAAGTCTGGCGCAACTCGTACTACGAAGGGACGATCGAGCACCAGGTCTGGAAGCCAATCCACGATGGTACCCCGCGCGGTGGCGCGCGCTGGGTCGGGGCCTTGATGAAGGCTGCCCGGGCGTTCGAGTACAAGACCCGGTTGAAACGGCGCGAAACTGAACCCGGCGCGCGCAACGGTGAGCTGGGCGAGATCGGCCTCGAGGTGCTCGGTTTCCTCTACGAGACCGTGGACTATGCTACGGGCCGTCTCGACCCGGCGATTGCCACGATCGCGGAAGGTATCGGCCGATCCTACTCGGCAGTTCACGACGCGCTCGTCCGTCTCCGAAAAGCAAACTTCTTGCACTGGATGCGGCGTTCCCGGCCGATTGAAGACCCAACTCCTGGCGGACAGCAGGTCGAGCAGATCAGCAATGCGTATGCCCTGATGATCCCGCCAGCGATGATGGACTGGGTGAAATCGTTGTTCCGCAAAGCCCCTGCGCCAAACTGCGAACAGGATCGCCGGAAAGCCGAGCGTGAGGCTTACGAGGCGATGCTGGCCGGTTTGACGGCAGAGGAACGCCACGACGCCACGTGGGCCGGAGACCGCCTCCTCGGCGAGACCCTGAAGCGGCTTGCAGCCGCAGTAGATGCTCGTGATTTCCAGAAGGGCGAATCCTTGAGGACCGGAGAAACCGGGGTATCATTCTGATACTATGAGGACATAGGGCGCTAAGGCGCCCTATGGCGCTTTCCGCTTCGCGGTTTGTGCCGTCCCCAAGGCCTCAAGGTACTGATTTTGCACTCATCATAGCGCCGGCGGCACCGGCGCGCGGGAGCGGCTGCGCCGCTCCGGGGTGTCCAGGGGGCCGGGAGCAAGGGCTGTGCCATTCTGCACCCCCGCCCCGGCACCTTCTGTCGCTCTGTCAATCAGGCGCGAAATTGCTGATGAGGAGTTCGTTCACGCGCTTCCCGCTGCCGGTTGCGGCCGTCGCCATCGTCCAGGTCGTCTCGATGTCCCGAATGTGGAAGGCCGAGAAGATCTCGCGCACCGCAGGGGCATCATTAATCGACAACAGGAATTTGCCGCGCGCGCCGGCGAGCACTGCCGCGAGGCGCTCGAAGTCACCACGGCCGAATGTGCCGGCGCCGTAATCGTCCTCGCAGCCGAAGTATGGCGGATCGAGGTAGAACAGCATGCCCGGCCGGTCATACCTCGCGATGAAGCGGTCATAGTGCAGCTGCTCGATCGTCACGCCGGCGAGCCGCTCATGAATGTCGCCGAGGAGCGGCTCCAGTTTCGAGACATTGAACCGTGCGCCCTGGCGCGCGTCGACGCCGAAAGTCCGGCCGACGATCTTCCCGCCGAACGCCAGGCGCTGCAGGTAGAGGAAACGCGCAGCGCGTTGCAGATCCGTGAGGCGATCCGGGTCCTGCGCGCGAAGCCGCTCGAACTCGGCGCGGCTCGCGACACGCCATTTCAGCATGTCGATCAGGTAGGGATAGTGCTCTTGGAGCACGCGAAAGAACGTGACGACGTCGCCGGAGATATCGTTTATGACCTCCGCCTTCGGCCTGGACGATCGTCGCAGGAAGATCCCGCCCATGCCGACGAACGGCTCGGCGTAGCCGTCATGCTCAGTTCGATCGATAAGCGCGCAGATTCTGCGCGCCAGATTGCGCTTTCCGCCCTGATATCCCGCTGCAGGCGAAACAGGGCGAACGCTTTGTATTGACTCCATTTTTTTAAACCGCTCCATAGACCCTACCCGTACGACGGGTGCGGGGCGGCCAGTCGGCCAGCTGTAGTCGCGGCGATCGAGGCATCGTCGGTGCCCGGGGGCCAGCCCGGAAACCCCCGCTCCCCGGCGTGCGCCGGACGGGGGAAATTTGAAATGAGCATTTCGGAAGACATCTATACGCAGGCATCGGTGTGGCTGAGCGAGGTCGCCGACCATCAGACGATCGAGATCCTGATCGACCTGCCCGCATATGGCTGGGTTCAGATCTTCGACATTACGATGGGACCGCAGATGGTCATCGCCCACATCCGGCGCGATCCATATGGCAGCGTCGAAGATCTCGCCTTCGACGTGAACGTCATCAAGGGTGTCCGTCTTTCACCCGTCGAATTCTCAGCCCGCGAGAAGGACACCCCAACGGTGGAATAGGGCGTGGCGTCGATCGAGCAGCTGCGCGCGGTTGTAGGCAGCCTCAACCTTGTCCTTCGGTGAGTGGGCCAGCGCGCGATCGATGTCGGCGCGCGCGGCAGGATCACCGGCCATCGCCTCATTGAGGATCGTCGAGAAACTGGATCGCCAGCCATGCGGCACATGGCGGCCGGCAAAGCCGGCGCGATCGTAGAGGTCTCCGATAGCTCCCTCGCCGATCGGCCGACCCCGATCCCGCCCCGGGAACACAAGTGCATCCGCCGGCGGAAGGCCTTCATACCCGCTTTCGCGCGCAGCGTCGCGCAGTACCGCGACTGCGGCGGCCGAGAGTGGCACCAGGTGCGCGAAGCGATCGTCCGCCTTCTTCAGCTTCTTCAGCTTCATGCGCTCGGCCGGCACCCGCCAGAGCGGCGCATCGCCATCGATATCCTCGATCTCCCCCCAACGCATCCCGCGCACGGGATCGAGGCGGACTGCGGTCAGCGCCAGAAACTTTGATGCGAGCTTCGTTGGCGCCCGCACCGACGTGCGATCGCAGGCAGCGAGCAACTGGCGACATTGATCGAGATTTGTCAGCGCCGGCTGCGGGCGCGGCAAGCGCACCGAGATCATCGCTCGGCCGAGGTGCTGGGCCGGATCGATCTGCACGAGGCCCTCGGCGATGCCAAAGCCGAAGATGGCGGAAAGTCGCTGGCGCAAGCGCTTCGCAGTCTCGGCGCGACCGCGATTTTCGACGTCGCGCAGCACCTGGAGAAGCTCCCGTGGTTCGATCGAACCAGCCGCCCTCGCGCCGATCGCGGGGAGGACGTCGCGCTCGAGGCTCGCCAGGACGTCGTTCGCGTGCGCCGGCGACCACCCATTTTTGGAGTGGGCGAACCAGGCGCGCGCTAGCTGTTCGAAAGTTTCGAGGATGTCGCGAGACGTTGACGGATCTGCGCCGGCGCGCAGCTGCTCCTTCGCCTCGTCGCGACGGCCGCGAGCTTCCCCGAGGGAGACTTCCGGATACCGGCCGATGACGAGCAGCTTTTCCTTGCCCTGCCACCGATACTTGAGCCGCCAGGACTTGCATCCTGCAGGCGTGACGAAAAGGTAGAGCCCGCCGGCGTCGCTCATCTTGTAGGCGCGCGTCTGCGCGGCAGCGGCTTTCACCGCACCGTTGGTCAGCATCGAGAGTTCCTGTAGATCAAGGGAGCTGCCGCGAGCAGCTTATGCGCAGGATGCAATTATGTCGGACGAACCGGACCGAAAGCCGGCCCTCTACTTCAGCAACCCGTCTGAATCTGGCTGGGTAGATATGCGGTCCATCGAGCCGCCACTGGACATCGAGCCCGTGGAGCTCGAACTGTCATGGAAGCCGAACTGGGTTGGCGTCTGGGCGCTTCAGGCGGCCTTGGCCGACGATCACGGCGGATAACCCGTCCGCCTTGATGACGCGTAAAATGGCAGATTTCTGCGGCATAGGGCGGGGAGCGCAGGTGGGCGATACCCCACGGCGATACCCCCGCTTATGCTACTTCGCGAGGCCGCTTTCGATCAATTCGAGGACGAATTGGTGAGCGCCGGCCGCGTAGGCGTAGTCGGCATCGCAGGCGACGAGGTCGGCTTCAGCCGTCGCCACGAAGGAACCGGTGGGGCTGTCCGCAAGAACTCCGGCACCACGATCACCGGCGGCGCCGGCGGTAGCTGAGGCACCCGTACGGACGGACCACAGGCGGTGGCGAGCGATGTAATCGCGCAGGCCAGCGTTGTCCGCCAGCAGCGCTTGGTGAGAAGCTTGTGCATCGGTAGCGATCTCCTTCGACTTGCGCTCTGCAGCAGCGGTCGCCGCCTTGGCGCCAGCGACCTGACGCTGCCACTGCGCCTGGTCGGCCTTGCGGGCGGTCCGTTCGGCGGTCAGCGAGCTGCGCGCCGTCTGCAATGACTGGATCGCGCTCTGCTTTCCCGTCCACTGCCACCAGGCCAATGCCAGCGCGGCGCCGGCGGCGAATTGCCAGGGATGGTCCCGGACCAGGCTAAACGCGCGCCTGGCGCCCGACGTCGCCTTGGTAGCGAGCATTGCGATGAGCGCGATCCCCATCACTGCGCCGCCATGCAGTCGCTGTGCCGGCGCTGCTGCCGTGTCCAGACACCCCAGCACCTCGTGTTCGGTTTGCCGTTGATGGTGGTGCTGCAGTCGTATCCGGCCGCGAAGCGATATTTCAGGAGCGACTGGCAGGCCGGGACGTAGCGGCCGGCCTGCAGGTTGGTCCGCATCGAGGACTTGCGCCAGTTGCCGATGCCGTACTGCCCGACGAAGTCCAGGTAGACGTCATACTCGGCCTGGCTCAGCTTCACCTCCGGCATCGAGGCGGCAAAGTCGCGCTCGTCGCCGCGCATCAGATTGCGGGCCAGGTCGGCCGCTCGCTTGCGGGTGATGGTGTCGCCCATCTTGACCTTGCTGCCATCCTCGTACCGCGTCGAGCCGTGGCCGATCGTCGGAACGTCGCCCTTGGTCGGAACGACCGCCACCGCAGTGTAGCCCTCGTTGGCCTGCCAGACCGCGAAGCCGCTAGCGCTGAGTGTCAACAAGCCGACTGCGACCCGCTGCGCCACTTTCTTCTTCAGATCACCCACGATCCTGCTCCCTGAAGAACTTCCGGATCAGAATGGCAATTTGCAGAAGAGTGTAGGCCAAGGTGGCGACGAGCACCCAGTCCTGTAGACTGAGCCCAGCGATAGCAGCTGTGCTTACAGCGATCGGGGGCGCGGCCTTGCCTAAGGCGCCGGCGTACTCGCCGGCGCCTTGCGAATGATCAAACATTTCGTTTCTCCGGCTGATTTCTAGCGAGTTGCTTGCACGAGCGCCGCCAACGCATCGCCCATCTGCTTGTGGCCTATGCCGTTCGGGTGGACCCAGTTGTTGTAACGAACCACCGTGGTGCCCGTGGCGTAGATGTTCGGGTTCTCATTCTGGCTGTCGAACCCGTAGACCGGATCGACGAAGAGGCCGAAGGCGCAGACATAGGTCCCTGCAGCTTCCATCGTCGGGGTGTCGTACGCATCGAGCAGATAGCGGCCGCTGGCTTGCATGTTCTGGTTGTACTGCTCGGATGTTCCCCCGCTGCCGAGGGCGAGCCCCCAAGCGTCCTGCGGCGCACCGATCGTCGGAACGTTGATGATGACCTTGACTGTCGGAAGCGCAGCGCGGGCGCTGGCGATCAGAGCATCGAGATTCGCCTTGAAGGCGGGCAGCGCCGCCGCCGTTCCAGAGCTCGTCAGGGTTTGGAAGTCGTTGGCGGAAAGCAGGATGGAAATGTGCGTGGGATTGCCCCCCGCGAACGCGGCAGCGAAGCGCACCAGGTACTTGCCGAAGTCGAATGCCCAAGAGGCTGGCTGAGACCCCATCGCCACCCACGCGGAGCCGTTCCACGTCTGAAAGCGCGAGCCGGCCGCAAGGTTGGGATCATAGACAACCCAGCCATTGGCAGGCGCGGTGGGATAGCCGTTGGCGTCGTAGAGATATGCGCCGCTGTCCGCCCAACCCCGCGCAAGCTTCTGGAAGCCGTCGAGGTCGTAGTTGTCATCGGGGTAGGCGGATATGTTGATCGCCCGCCTCCAGAACTCCGTATTGCCTTTGTAGTCCGAACCGGAGATACCCACCGGGAACAGGAATGGGCTGTCCTTGCCGTTCGCGAGCCCTGCCGACGTCATGTACTGGGCCAGCGTCCAACCACCGCGCCCCTCTCGATTGAGCGCCGCATTGTCGGTGGAATAGTGGCGAGTTCCCTGCAGCGTGATGGCAGGCAGCTTGTTCACCGCCTGCAGTCCGTAGGACCCATCTCGCGTGATGCTGTCGCCGACCATCAGCAGCCGCACAGGCGTGGTAGGGGTCGTCTTGCTGACCGGAGTGATCGTGGTCGTAGCCGCCTTCAGGGTCGCGAACGAGTAGTCGTTGATATTTAGCTGTAGGGAGAAGCTGCCGGAGGGATCATTCCCGAAGCCGGTGTTTCCGGGCTCGATCCGCCAGAAATCCTCATAGTGGCGGCCCTTGCTCGCGATACAGTCCACGAGCTTATCGCCGCGATAGCCCCGGATTATATTCTTGAAGTAGAGGTTCGACTGCTCGACGTTGCCGGTGCCGGTCGCGCCCGTCAGGACGTAGACTTTCCGAGGAAGGACGATGTCCTGCACCGGCTGCATGCCGGAGACGCTGATGCGCGTCGGATCAACGATTATCCTGTACGCCTCGAAAGATGTGGGAGCGGAGCCCTCCTCGATCTGGAACGATACGCCTAGGGTATTCGTGAGGATTGAGAAGCGGCCCCATGCGCAATTGGCAGGCGTCGTGAACGTGCCGGGTGTGCCTGTCGCAGCACGCCCCGAGATATAGGTCCGGTTCTCCGTGAAGAATGCCAGCTGCCGCCCGTCGCTGGTCGAGTAGGCGGTGTTAGGCTTAAGACGGACCCAGCCCGAAGTGCTGTATGAGGCATTGGCCGCCAACACACCGCTGTCCGAGTTGATGTAATATCCTGCCACAACATCAGGATCGGCGGGGTTGATCTTGTTCTTGCCCACTACGAAGAACGAGGTCTTTTCCGGGGTAACGAGCCCATCCGGCAATGACGCCGAGGTCAGCGCCAGTGCCTCGGAAGGCACCACGAGCTGATATGCCCGTCCGGCGACGGCCACCGTTCCCGGCTCGATCGAAAGCGTCGCCGCTTCGGCGTTAGTAGCTGAGACGCGCATGTACTTTGCGCCAACAGGTTTCACCACAGTTTCAGGGGTGCCCGTGGAGGTCGCCACGCCCGAAATGAAAGACGCATCCCCCTTTGCTGAAAAGAATGCCATCTGCCGGGCGTGCGTGCGGGTTAGCTGGCTGCCATCAGCTAAATCGCTGATGTCGATCCAGTCGGAGGCCTGATATCCGCTGTTGGCCAGCAACGTGCCATTGCCCGAATTGACGTAGTAGCCAGCGGTCGTCGTTGCCTTGTTGAAACGGTTATTCTTCGGCCGCATCTGCGGTGCCAGGAGGGCACGTGCAAGCGCGAGGGAGCTGACGTACCGGCTACCCTTGTCTTCGGCGACGGGACGTGAAAAGGCACCAATGTTGAGGCTGATCGTGCAAGTCTTGTACGAACCCGTCCCGACAGTACGGTTCAATCGGTAGAGGATAGCCGTCCCGGTCGCGCCGTTGGTCATCGGCTTGACGTCGAATTCCTGATACGCCCCGGTGCCGACAGCCGTGGTGGTATCGCCAGTTACATCGATCGCTCCGCCAAAGCCCCTTCGAATGAAGGGCTCGATGCGAATGGTGGTCCCGGCGTCAATGAAAAGGCCGATCTTGCCGGACACCACTTGTCCCGGAAGGATCATGCTTTCGGCGGTGTAGTGGTAAAAGTCTGTCTGCGCGGCCGAGCAGACGAGCGCAGGATTGCCGTGCGGCGATGCCGTCAAATCCCACGTGAGGTTGCCTGTCGAGCTAGTAGCCTTCGCCCGGTTGTCCAGGTACATCGCAGGCGCCGCTGCATTCTCATCGTAGAGCGCGCGAAAGAAGCCATCACGCCACCTATTGTCGGCCGAACTCGACGGAATGTTCGTACCAGCCAGCGCGGCAAGCTGGCTGTCGAGCGATCCAGTGCGCAAGAGCGCGGGGGTCCCACTCGCCTGTTTCGTATAGCGGCCGTTGAGGGGGATTTGTTCGCCAACTGCCGCGGCGGTGCCGTCCAGGCGAACTTCTCCCGCCACGGCGGCGCGCGTCGCGCCAGCTGCCTCGCCGTACACGATGGTCGGATCACCGGCCGCCATCTTGGGGGCAAATGCGATCGCGTCGGCGTGAAGCGTGAAACCAGCTGCAGCCCGGGCATCGTCCTTTGCATCATCGATGATAGCAAGATCGGCGCTGTCGAGACCGGGACCTCGAAGTCCACCAACGGTAAAGGTGAGCTGGGAAGTCAGATGCGTCATGCGAAGTTCACTCCGGCCGAGAGGATGAATTCGCCGCTCAGCAGGCTATCCTGCATGCCGTCGGCGTAGCTGATCTTGATTTCCTGAACGAAGGTCTGCGCATCACCCGGGGTAGGCTGGTTCTGACCCGGCATGGCGGCCAAGCTTTCCTGCGAAAGCGCAGGAAAGATCGTCAATCGGCGCCAGCCTTCTTGCGTTGGATGGGTCTCGTCAGTGAATTCGACGGCCGGGTCTGCTGCAAGAGGGGCACCTGCGGCGCCAGGATACTCGCGCACCTGCATAGAAATGGTCGCACCGCCGAGCGGCAGCGGAGCGCCCTCGTATTCAAACTCAAGAGTTGGCGCGAAACCGATATTCCGCGCCGCATAAAGGGTGGCGATAGGCATGGGGTTTTCCTCGAGAAGAGGTCAGGAAATCGCGGTAATCAGGCCGCCAGAGGTCGTAATGGTGATGCCGCCCACTGTGTGGGCGCCGTCGCCGATCGGAGTGACGCCGGCGAGCGCTGTGAGGGCAGCGCTGGCGACCTGCGCGCCGATCGCGCCGCGCCATTGCGCCTGATCTGCGCTATGGACGATCGAGAGTGTGAAGACGCTGGGGATCTCGCCTTCTGCATAGGCGGCAAGTACTGCGGGTAGGTTCAAGGCCGCATAGGGTAGGTCGTTCCAGGCGGTGGTGCCGTCGCCGTACTTCACGAGCAGGGTGTCGGTTTCCAGCGCCGGCTCCTTCCCCTTCAGGATGGGATTGACGCTGGACCAGTTCGCTGCGGTGTCGCCGCGAAGCTGGAAGCGGACGGTAGCCATGTCAGGCCGCCTCCGTCGAAGCGTCGCCGCCATCGAGAACGACTTCATCGTTGTCGTTGATCGGGTCGGCCGGGGTGAGTTCACCGAAATCGCCGGGCTCGTGGTAGGAGGCCGGATCGAATTCGTGCATCTCGGGATTGTGCTCCTCGAGTTGTAGCCCGACCGAGAAGTCCTGATTGAGGCCCCAACTGGTGACCTGGAAGGCATAGTTGTTGAGGCCGTAGCGCGCAGTACCCAGCTGCACGGTGTCGAGCGTCGAGATGGCGATGCCCATGATGTTCATCGGCCAGGTCACCCGGCGTTCGGCCTGTGCCTTGCGCAGGTAGTATTCCAGGAGGCGCTGGCCCCGGTAGTGCGAGGTAATGTGCGGCAGATCGTAGGAAAGCTGGCGGACGTCGTCCTGGATGATCTCGCGGGTGGGAACGTCGGTCGGCTGATACTGGTCGGGCTCGATGTACGTGCCCGTCACCTGGTTGCCGATCTGGTCTCCCTCAAGCAGTGCCGGCACTGTGATCGCCCCGGCAAGATCTCGCTCCTCCAGCGTCGCGGAGACCGGCACATAGTAGCCCGGGCGCAGCAGCATCTTGCCGCCGCTGTAGGTGAACTTGCCCGCGCAGCAGGTGACGAACGTGTCCCGAACCTCGCTCGGCGCCGCGCCGGTCTGGATATAGCTGTCGAATTCATACCGGTGCTCAGCGCCTGCCGGCGTCGTCACCAGTTCGTCGCTCACGTTGGCCTGCGCGGCTACCCAGTCCTGATCGATCTCGTCGTCGTAGGAACCGAAGCCGCCTTCCTCGCGCGGCGTCATCAGCCAGTCGTAGAAGATCAGCAGCGCGTTGCGGGTGTAGCCGCGAAGGCCCGTGCGGGGATCGAGGATGTCGTCCTTGCCTTCGACCTCAGCCGTAATGTTCGGCATTCCCGCCTGGACGATGTCGTTGGTCAGATAGAACTTGGCGTAGATGAGCGCGGTACCGCGGCCGCGATGTGCCGACGTCCATTTCCCGCTAGTTTCCGCGACGAAAGTCGGGTGCGCGGCCTGGTCGTCGGTACCGCGATAGAACCACAGCCAGGCGTTGTTCGCATACTTGCCGCTGGTCACCATCCCGGCGCCGTTGACGGTCACGACCTCGTCGCCGAGCCACCAGCGGGTTACACCCTTGCAGCGGTGGCCGGCGACGGCGATCACGAAGTAGCGTTCTCGCTTCCCGCGCGGGTGGAAGAAGATCATGAGCCCGCCCACCCGGCGCTTCCCGTAGATGATGAAGCTGTTCGAGATCGACTGGCGGAACATGCTCGGCGACGCGTTGGTCGATGGCCTTCCCGCCAGCGCCTGGAATGCGACGCCGGCGATCGCGGTCGCCGTCGCCGCGATGAAGGCGGTCGCCGCGGCCGTTGCTGCAGCGGTTGCGGTGACGCCGAGGGACGAAAGAAGGGTCGGCGCGAGCTGGGGCGCAAAGTACGCGACGGCAACGGCGACCGCGATAATCGCGACCGCCTTCAGGACTTTGCCCAAGGGTCTCTCCTAGATCGTCAGCGCTGGAGCGGCCAGGCCGCATCGACGTCGCGCATCGCGGCAAATTCTCCGCCGAAGAATTCAGCCTGGTCACCGCGGCAGATCCCGATCGCCCATCCGCGCTGGACGATGTCGCCCCGCATGGCCTGGCGATATGGAATAGCCTCGCCGTGCACGGCCGAGATCACCCCGGCCATGTCGCGCACGCCGAGCCGGCGCATCATTGCAGCCCAGTCGCGCGGCCGGCGCGGCGAGGCGCCGACGACGTCGCAGATGTCCCGGCCGGTCTCAGCCAGGACGTGCACGCGCCAGCGATCGCCGCAATGCTCGCGCCAAGCCGGATCGATCACAGGACAGGATCCTGCTTGGACTTGGCCCATAGCACCGGGACCTCGACCATACGGGTGACGTATTCGAAGGCCCGGTCGCCCGGGTACTTGCGCTGCTGCCACCAGTCCGTGAAGCGGCGGATGGCTGGGCGGCGCTGATCACGCATGCGGCTTTCGCCACCGGCCGTGACCGTGATGGTATCGCCGGCATCGACGATCTCGTAAGTATCGAGGCGGCCCTTCCAGAGGTTCTTGAACCCGATCACCTGCTGGTAACTCTCGTCGAGCACACCGACGTTCAGTTCATAGAGGCACCCGCGCACGGCCTGGTCGGCGATATCATCGCGGAACTCGGACGGGATCTGGTAAAGCGTCGCCTTCACGCCCACGGCCGAGCCATCGGTGCCCTCTCCGACCGTATCGATCTGGCCGAGGCCGCCGATCGCTGACCAGATCTCGCCATTGTAGGTGATCGTATGCCGACCGGTCACCGCGTAAACCGGGTCGGGCAGGTCAATATGCACGCCGAGGAACGGTCGGAGCTCGGGCTTGTCAATTTCCGCCTCGAGGACGGGTTCAAGCTCGCGTAGACCGCTCATGGAAGCACCTCGACGAAATCCAGCACGTAGTCGGTCGGGGTGCCCACCTCGCTCTCGTTCTGACCGGCATCGGTATTGGTCAGTTCGAAGCGGCCCGTCACTTCGACCATTTCAATCGGTGCCCCGGACGCGATCGGCGCCGAGAGCGGCGGCTTGAAAGTTGCAGTGACGATGCCGCACGCCGGCGCGATCGCGGTCATACTGCCCACCAGCGGCGTGACGCCGGTGACGAGATGGGGCCGGCCGTCGCCCCCGATGTAGTCGCCTATCGACGGGCCGACCTTGCCGTTGCCGATGAAAATCGGGATTGAGGTGGCGCCGGCTGCAACCGGGGCCGCTGCGACCGCATCGGTGTAGCTCGTCAACCAATGCTGCGGACGGGGACGGCGGAAGTCATGAAACCGAATCTTGTAAAGACCGCCCTCCATCTCGGCGATCAAGGCGTCCAGGCGGGCAGCAGCAAACGCGGGGTCGGCGGCCTGCGGCCCGGTGCCTACCTCCTCGTAACCATGCCCGGCCCGAAACGTGAGGCGCGCAATCCAACGGGGCGCCGACAGGCCGTAGACCTTGCGGGTACGGGTCAATGGGCTCTCCGAGCCGCCGACATGCGGCTGCGGATAGTACATCGTCTTGTAGGGGACGAGGCCAGCCGGCCAGACCAGATCAGCCACGGCGACGCTGCGCCTCGCTGATCCCGCGCATGGCCGCCTGACGGGCCGCCTCGGCAAAGCGCATCGCTTCCTCCTTCGTCGCGAGATCCACCGCGCCGGTGAAAGGCATGTTCATTTCGACGTACGTCGTGCCCTGGGGGCCGTTGTCGTTGCCGGGCCGGGTGATCTCGACCATCTCACCCGCCGTTCCTCTGAAGGCGACGAGGTTGTTGTCGATCCCAGGATTGCCGCCAATCTTGAACGAACCGCCGGTCTTGAATCCGGGGAGATCGTTCCAGTTCACGCCGGAAGCTGCAGACGTGACGGAAGAGTTGCTGCTCAGCGTCAGCCCGCTGCCACCGCCGAACAGGCTGCCGATGGCGCTACCGATAGAGCCGAGGATGCCCCCGCCCCCGCCAGACGAACCGACGCGGGAAAATAGGCTGGAAATGAGATCGGCGAGGCTGTTGAGCGCCTCCTCCATCCCCTTGGCAACGCGATCGCGCCACCAGTTCTTGAACCAGCCCTTCAGGTCGCCATCGAGGGCGGCGCGCACGCCGTCCTTGAAGGTGTCGCGGAACACGCCGGTCTGGCGGGCGCGCTCCATCTCATCCCATTCCATGCCGGCCTGGCGCTTCGCAGAATCGGGATCCATTTCGAAGTCGCGCTCCAACTGGCGCGCGCGCTCCCGGATATCGATTTCGCGCTGCAGCTGGCGGATCCGCTCCTCGCTATCGCCCCGGGTCTTCGCCAGGGCAAGCTGGCGGTCCTGTTCGTCGTCGGCGATCAGGCGGGCCCGCACCGCGGCGCGCGCCTGGTCGATCTCGAGTTGCTGGCGTACCGCGCGGGCCGTCGCCTCCTCGAGCGATAATCCGTCGCGCTGGAAGGCGAGGATGCTCTCCTTCAGGTCCTGCTGGCGCTGCAGCTGCTCCTCGAGCGCATAGTTGTCCGAGATCCGCGCGAGGTCGATCTGGTGTGCAGCCTCGTCCCGCGCCAGGTCCTTGGCAAGGCCTTCGCGGCGGGCAGCCTCGAGCGTCGCCATATCGCGCTTCGCGGCGGTCGTGGCCTGCTCTAGCGAGAGACCGGTGCGCTGATAGGCCTCGATCTGCTTGCTGAGATCGAGGCGGTTGCGGATCGCACGTTCGGCCTCGGTGTCGCCGCGCAGGCGCGCCGCTTCGAGCTCGAGGTCGTCCTTCAGCTGCTGGCGGTTCGCCGCGTCGTACTGGGTGTTGCGACCCTTCGGCGTGCGCTTCTTGCTGCTCTTGTCGTCGTCGAAGCTGACCGATTTCTTAGGTTCTTCGGTCTTGGGCGGGGGCGTTTCCTTCGGCTTCGGAGGCGGCGTACCCGTTCCGCCCTGTGGGCTATCTCCGAGCCCAAGCCGCTTCTTCAGCCCAGCATACTCGTCGCCGATCCATTTTGCCTGCTTCCCCACCCACTCCATGAGCGAGCCGAATTTGTCCACGAGCCAGCCCTTGACCGCAGTGTAGACGCTCTTCGCCGCGGCAGGGATACCGGGAAGAATGCTTTCAACAAATGCGACGCCGCCCTGCACTGTGCTGGTCAAGGATTTGAAGATGTCCGCGAATCCCACCGATAGACACTTCTTCCCTTCCGCCCATGCCGCCTGAAGTGGTGCGCTGATGGCCGGGTAAAACGCCGAGATCACGTCGACCACCGTGCTGATGGCGTTCTCTACGATGCCGGCAATGGCGTTCCAGGCGCCCGAGAAATCCCCCCGCAGCAGCGCGCTGACGGCATCAACCACGCCGCTGACGACATCAACGAGGCCGGAGATGATGGCGATCGCCGCCCCGAGAACACGCTCGATCACTTCGCCCGCGACGATAATGGTCCCCACCAGCAGCGTGCCAATCACATCGACAACGCCGGCGAGCAGATCCATCAACCCCTGGAGCGCGGACCCGATCGGGCCGCTGGTCAGTCCGGAGAACAGGCCGCTGATCTTCCCGAACAAAGCCTCCAGCGGCGGGCCGAGGGTTTCGGAAAGGCTCTTCCACACCGCTGAGAGGGCAAAGACGATCTGATCCTTGAAGAGCAGAAACGCCGAAATTGCGAGGCCGACTGGTCCAAGAAAGGCGAGAAAGCGGCCGGCGACCATGCTCAACACCCGCGTGAGCCCAGCTTCGCCGAGCATGCCGATGATGGTCGAAACCGGGGAAATGATCAGCCCGATCGCGCGGCCGATCAAGCCGAACTTCGAAGCGAAGCTGGCCAGGAGCACGGCGCCAAGGTGGCCCAAAATGATCATCAACGGGCCAAGAATGGCACCGAAGGCAGCGAACGATGCGCCGATCTTCTTCACGGCCGGCGATGCATTGGCGATCGCCTCCAGGATCGACGCGAAGCCGTTCTTGATGGCCGTCATGATGGACAGGATTGGCGTCTCGATGCCGAAGGCGATCTTCACGCTCTCCCAGGCGGTGGCGATGCGCTTTCCGGCCGCCTCAGAGCCCTCCAGGCGCTTCGCGATCTTCGCCCCGACGTCGCCCTTCGTGATTTCGTTCTGCAACTTCGCAAAGCCGTTTGCACCCTGCTCCATCAGACCGATCGCCGTACGGGCGGCATCCGATCCGAAGATGGTGGAGAGCGCTTCGGTCTTCGATGCGTCGGTGAGATTGCCGAGGCCCTTGCGGAGAACCTCCGCCTGCTCAGTGAGCGGCTTCATGCGACCGGTGGCATCGAAGAACGAGATGCCGAGCTTCTTCATGGCCGCCTTGGCCTGGTCGCTCGTGCCGACCAGGCTCTGGATATAGGTCTTGAACGAGGTACCCGCGTCGGCGCCGCTGGTGAACTGCGTGCTGGTCGCCGAGATTGCAGTCGCGAAGTCGAGAAAGTCGACGCCGGCCGAGGCCGCGACGGCACCGCCCTGCCCTACTGCAAGGCGGAAATCGTCGAAGCCGAACTTCGAGGTGTCGAGGGCACCGACCACCTTCTGAACAACGCCGGGCAGCTGCGCGGCGCCAATCTTGAACTGGCCCATGATATCGGTGACCAGCGACGCCGAGCTTTCCGCATCGATCATGCCGGCGGCCGATAGGTCCAGCGCCGCCTTCAGGGCACCGCCGAGAATGTCGGCGGTGGAGACACCGGCCAGACCGAGGGCCTCGATCGCCGATGCCGCCTCGGTCGCGCCCTTCCCGACCTGCGGTCCAAGCGTCCGCGCTGCATCGGAAAGCTGCTTCAGCTGCTCGCCGGAGACATTCCCCAGTGCGGCCTTGACCTTCTTCATCTGCCCTTCGAAAGAGCCGGCGCCCTTATCGATCGCCCGCACCATCGCCGCAAAAGGCACCGTGATGCCCAGCGTGATGCCGGTGCCGATCGACTTGATGCGCTGCTCGACAGCATGGAACTTGTCGACGAGGCGGCCGAGGACGCCTTCCACGCCCTTGGCCGCAGAATCGAACTCGGAGGTGTCGGCGCCGAACACCACACGCGCGGCGCCCACAACTGCCATATTCATGCAGTACCTCCGGGGGGAAGGACTTCACCCGCCGCCTGAGCCCACGCGAGGCCCACGGCGTACATCTCCTGCCAGGTCGATTTCTTCGGCTTGGCTGGAGGGGTGATCATCAGTTTCTTGAGCGGCGGGATCTTCTTGGTCCTGCCGAGCGCGGCCGCGGTCCATGCGGCCTGCATGACCAGGTCGTGGCGAGCATGAGCTGCCCGCGCCTTACCCTCGAATACGCGGGCGATCGCGCGCGGTGTCAGACGCCAGAACTGCTCAGGATCTAGCTCCGCTTCGCACCACGTGATGTGGAGCTCCGCCCAGTCCCACGGCCGCTCGACGCCTTGGGCGCCGGCATCCGAGGGCCCTTGGCGCCGTCCTTGGCCGCCTCCGGGAATGCGGTTTCGATGGCGCGCATCACGAGCTCGAGCGAGGGCTCAAGGCCGCCGACCGCTTCCATGATCTGCCCGGCTTCGAAATCGGTCATTTCCGGATGGCAGTCGGTCAGGCCGATGCGGAACAGGGTGCGGATCTTGCGCATCGAGGGCGTGCCGCCCAGGATCGTGCCGAGCTCGGTGATGTTGTCGAGGTCGAACGTCTCCTCGATGACGCACAGTGCATTCGTCCCGAACGCGAAGGTCCAGCGCTGGTCGCCGATCTCGAAGCCGAGTTCGCCGCGGTGCGGGTTACCGCCGGTAGTCACCGTCATGATCAGCCTCCCTCACCCGCCGGCGGCGTCAGCACGGGCTTGCCCGTAACCTTCCACGTGGCGGAACCCGTCATGCGATCGTCGATCGGCGTCGCATGACCGTGCGCGGTGGCGAAGCCCTTGAAGTTGAGCTCGGCGCCATTCGGATAGACAATGCGCCAGGCTTCGACCGCGCGGGTTGCCAGATGGGTGTGGATTGTCGCGTCATCGAGGAGACCGGCCACCAGGTTGTAGGTGACGCTGGTCTCGCCGCCGTCAGCCAGACCCGGCTTGAATTCGCGGTAGCCGTCCGGGCTGGCGAAGTGAGTGAATTCTACGCTGTCGCGCGACGTTTCCGGCGGGTTGAGCTCGGTCATCTCGGCGAACGGGGTATATACCCCGCCCACGACCTTGCCGAAGGTGGTCAGCAGACCGATGTCGGTCGCCTCGTTGGTTTCTGCCATGTTGGCTCCTGTCGTGGGCGGTGAGCCCGCCCGTTGCGGTTAAGGATGCTGGTTGCGCCGGCGCTGGGGCCGACCGGCCCGGCCAGCCCGGGCGCGATGGTGATTGCCGGCGATGCCGGAGGGATCAGCTGAGACGGATGTGCAGGACCATCACATCGAGGATGGTGCGGTGAGCCACACCCTGATCGTCGGTGTCGTAATCCGACCGGATGCCGAGGACGAAGGTGCGAAGCCGGACGCCGAGATGATCGCCGCGAAAGCCGACGAGCAGGCCGCCATCGCCCCCGATCGACAGCGCCAGATCTTTTGCGACCTTGTAAGTGCGGCCCCAACATTCGATCTGGATGCGATCACGGATCCAGCCTGCCGGGCCATTGAAGTTCATCTGCGGCGTGCCGAAGGTCCGCTCGATCACGATCGCGGGAAGCGCGGTGCCTTGCGGTCGCACACCCCAGTCCACCCGGCGGTCGACGGATTGTGCAACCGGCAAGTGACGTAGGAGAAGATCTCGAAGGGCTTCATCCATAGCTTAGCCCTTCGCCAATCGTTCGAATTCGTCAGCGATGTATTCCAGGACTACGTATGTCGCCTTCTGGCCCATCGCTTCGAACGCGGGAGCCATGAAGGGCTGTGGGCGCGCATGCATGGTGCCAAATTCGATCATATGACCGTAGAAGCCGTCATGCTGCAGGCCTTTCCCCTGCATCGGGCCGACGAAGACAGCCTGATCGCCCTTCTTCAACTGCACGCGAGCAAAGTTCATGCCCTTGGTTTCGGTGCTGATGCCGATGCTGTCGCGGAGATTTCCAGTATCAACGGGAACTAGTCGCCGGGCTTCTTCGGCCACAAGCTCGGCGCCTGCAATCAAAGCTTCCTGCACAATATTGCGGTTGGTCGCACGCATCAGCTGTTGAAGGTTTCGCTTGATCTCCTCGGTACCCTCGATCCGGATTTTCATCTTCATGGGGTGCTATCCGGCCGTGACGAGCAGGTGATCTCAATGCCTTCCCGCCTGAAACTGGTGATGCTCTTAGTGCTGAGGACTTGGAAACTCTCGTTGCCCAGGCGGAGACTGTCTTTCCCGTCGATTGTCCGCGTCAGGCTGTCGCTGATGACAGTGAAGCGGGTCGTGAGGCTTTGCCCGGTCTCCGCAGCGCGGAGACGTTCGCCGTCGCTGACATCGACCCGTTTCGCCCATCGGCGCCCGATCTCGATGGGTGGGCCCGGGACTGTCGCGGTGCCATCGTCCGTTGGCGTCGAACGCAAGATGCGGATCCGGCGATTCAGGTCACCCTTCTTCACAGCGTATGCCGCTTCAATCGGCGACAGAGGCGTCTCGCAGTCGTCTCCGCCTTCTGCAGGGTCTCGCCCCCTTCCCGATCGGCGTCATAGGCGCCGATCAGGATGAGCATGGCGCGGCAGATGTTACCGGGAACGTCGTCGGGATCCTCATATCCAGCGCGAAACTGGACGCTGAATTGCTGGCGGCGGGATCCAAAGGGGAAGTAATTCCCGGCGTCGGGAAAAACCCGGGCAGGCCGAACGGTGACGTCAATGCTCACCGGCACGGTGTGAGTGACACCCTCCGCATCGGAGAACGTCAGAACCGGTTCGGCATCGGCACTGATCGGCCACGCCTTCAGCGCAACCGGACGGAAATCGTAGAAGGTCTCTTCGACGTCACGGGCCTCGAGGATGTGACCGGTGTATTCCTCCACCCAACCCGCCGCGTCGCGGATAAAATCGCCGATCTCAACGTCCTGGTCGTCGCCATCGACGCGCAACTGCGCTTTTGCCTGATCGAGCGAAACAGGAAGAGCCATCAGTGATCTCCCACAGCTAGCTGGCAGTCGACGTCTTATTCGGCCTGCGCGGCGAGGCTGCTTTCGACGGCTTCGCGACCGGTCATGCCCGGGTCGTTAAGGTCGATCTGATTCTGCACGGCGGTGGTACCGGCGCGAAGATCAGGCTCGGCCACGTCCTGATCCACAGTGTCGCTGGCGGTGGCTTTCGCCTTGGAGGTGCTACTCATGATGTGCTCCTGGGAGTTGACCGGAGCGGCGCACGCGGCGTCGCTTCGATCAACCGGGGCGGCGTAAACCGCCCCGGAAGGTTATCAGGCTGCGCCGATCTTGATCGCCTTCATGGAATCGGGGTTCTTGACCCCGCCGCCCACGCGCTTGGTCACGTAGAAGCAGATGAACGGCTTGTTGGTGTAGGGATCGCGCAGGACGCGAACACCGATGCGCTCGATCACGAGATACGTTTCACGCATGTCGCCGAACAGCGCCGCCAGTGCGCCGGCGGCGAGGTTCGGCATATCGGGAACATCGACGACCGGGCGGCCGAGGAGCGTCGAAGGCTGACCCGCGACAAAAGTCGGCTGCCAGATGAAGTTGCCGTTGCCATCCTTGAGCTTGCGCACGGCGCCGAGCGACGAGCGGTTCATGTAGAACTTCGCGTTCGGCTCGTACGTAGCCGGCAGCTTGTAGACGGTGTCCACCAGGCCATCGGTGGTGAAAGCAGCGGCAGCGCCGCTGTTCACGGCTTCGATCGCGCCCCACGGGTGACGGGCCGCCGCTGCGCCGCCCGTGACGTAGCCCAGCAAGCCGAACGGCTTGTTGGTACCGTCGCCCGACAGAAACGCGATGCCCTCCTGACGGGCGAACTCGGTCTCGATCTCACCGACCAGCCACTGTTCGATGTTGATCTCGCTGTCGTCCAGCAGGGTCTGCGAGGCAGCGGCGTTGGCGTACAGTTCACCGGTGCCGAAGCCGAGCGCCGTGAACTGGGGGGTGCTGGTCGCCGGGCGCGCCGCCGTTTCACCGACCCAGCCCGAGCCGAGCTGGCGATCGGTGAACAGCTTGGTGAAACCGGCGGTGCTGATCGACTGCACGGTGGCTTCCGCGCGGATCGGATTGATCAGCTTGAGCCGGCCGGTGATGGTACGGTCCCATTCGATCGGGGTCGTATAGCCGCCGTCGGCGTTCGTGCCCTCGGTCATCGCCGCGCGCGGACCGGTGCGATGGGCCGCCTTCAGGCTCTCTTCCTGCTCGCGCGAGCCTTCGCGCATGTAGGACGAGAAAAGGTTGGTGTACTCGGCATCGGCGAGCGGATGAGCGGCGTCACCGCCGAACTGGCTGGCGGCCAGCTTGGTCGAGTGCTCGTTGATGGACGCTTCGAGGGCACTCATCGTTGCGTTGATCGCGTCGAGCTTGGCGGTCACCTCGGCACCATCGGCCTTGGCGCCGACGTTGGCTTCGACCGTGGCCTTGAATTCGTTGTGCGCCGTCTGCAGCGCAGCGATCATTGCCTTGGTGTCGCCGGACACGTCGGCACGGATCGTGGCGCCAATCAGGGCGCGCGGCATTTCGGGGATCACCGGCGCCTGAAGAGTGAGGGCGGGCTTTGTGGCGGCGGCCGCGATGGAACGGATCGGAAAGGCGAGCAGGGTCGCCATCGCCGCGAGGGCGATCTTGGGATGATAGCGCATGGAAGCTCCTGGTTAAGCGCGGAGGTCGTCGAGCAGGGACTGCATTGCGGCCTTCAGCTCGGGGTCGTCGCCGCCAGCGCCAGGCGTGTCGGCAGGTACAGGGGCAGCGTCATGCGTGCCCTTGAGACTTTTGATGCGGGCGCGCGCCTGAGTGCGCGTCATGCCGCTGTTGATGAGGGTCATCTCGAGCGCCCGGATCTCGTTGACCTCGCGGTCTGCGGCCTTCGCGTTCTCGTCGACCTTCATCTGGTCGGCCGGCAAAAGGGCATCCGCGAAACCGCGCTCGATGGCGAGCGAGCCCGACAGCCACGATTCCGCATCC